>JAAFHL010000054.1:10623-16093 GCA_013298365.1 Bacteroidota bacterium
TGCCGAAGATGCGTTTGAAAGCAATGATTTTTACCTTGATGTGGCAAATGCGGTAAAAAGAATTGAAATCAATCATGCGTCTATGAATGTAAATGTGGTAGGCAATTTTGGGGTAACAAGTTGGACAGGTGATATGTATTTCAAATCAAACGGAAAATGGTATGATTATTTTTCAGGCGACAGCATAACTGTAAGCAATAACTTATACAATATGACTTTGCAAGCAGGTGAATATCATCTTTATACCACAAAAAAACTGCTTACGCCCAATACAGACCCTACGGTTGGCATTGAAGGTAATTTGGAAAACAGTACTTTTTATCATTTCACGTATCCCAATCCTACAAGCGACATAGCACATATTGTTTTTTCTCCCAAAACAACGACACAAGCGACTGTTCGTATTTTCAATACATTAGGTCAAGTTGTGGCAACACCCATGCAACACGAAATGGTTACTGCTTTGCAATTACAAGAAGTGATTTGGGACAATGAAAATGTGCCATCAGGTACGTATTTCTACCAAATTGAAGTAGGAGGCAAAGTAGCATCAGGCAAGATTTTGAAGCAATAAGCCGATTCAAATAGCGTTTACTTCCCACAGATTTTTGCAGATAAAAATATCTATCTGCAAAAATCTGTTTTTCATTTGTGAGAAACTGCATCACATTTTATCTATTTCGAGCTAAAACAATATTTTGTTTATTTTTTTTGAAAAAATATTAAACATTCTTTTCAACTACGTGTTTAGTACAATATTGTAGTAAATTAAACAATTACGTAGTATTATGAAAAAATCTTATCTTTTAGCATTCATTTTGTTGAGTTTTTGTGCCAAAATAGTAGCACAAACAGGTATTATCAAAGGGCGTGTTTTTAACGAATCAAACAATCAAGCCCTACAATATGCGACCGTTTTTTTGCAAAATACAGAGTTTGGCGCATATACAGATAGTGTGGGGAATTTTGAAATTACAGGCATGCAACCAGGTCTATACAACATTGAAGGAAGTTCTGTGGGTTTTGAAACTGAGATTGTCTATGAAGTACAAGTTACGAATAATAAACCTTACTATTTAGAAATTGGCTTAAAAGAAGATACAAAATCGGCTACCGATTCTGTCGTGATTGTGGCTTCTCCCTTCAAAAAATCGGAAGAAGCCCCTTTGTCTTTGCGCACGATTGGGACAAGCGAAATTCAGCGTAATCCAGGCGGAAATCGAGACATTTCCAAAGTAATTCAATCTTTGCCTGGCGTAGGAAGTACCGTAAGTTTTA
Source organism: Bacteroidota bacterium (assembly GCA_013298365.1). Taxonomy (GTDB): domain Bacteria; phylum Bacteroidota; class Bacteroidia; order J057; family J057; genus JAAFHL01. Next base: position 11,902 of record JAAFHL010000054.1, read on the forward strand.
GAAATGACATCTTGATTCGTGGGGGTGCGCCAAACGAAAACCGTTTTTACCTTGATGATGTAGAAGTACCAAATATCAATCACTTTGCCACACAAGGCGGGTCGGGTGGTCCTGTGGGCATGATAAACGTAGATCTTATTAGTGAAGTTGATTTTTATTCAGGCGCATTTCCTGCAAATAGGGGCAATGCACTTAGTTCGGTGTTTCAGTTTCGGATGCGTGAGGCACGTAAAGATAGGTTAGGTTTCACCGCAACGGTGGGTGCGAGCGATTTGGCATTGACCCTTGAAGGTCCTACAAGCAAAAAATCTTCTTTTATGTTTTCCTTTCGTCGTTCTTATTTACAAAATTTATTTAAAATTTTGGGCTTGCCTTTTCTTCCTACCTATCACGATTGGCAATACAAGCACAAATTTAAAATAGATGAAAAAAATGAGTTTAACATTATTAGTTTGGGTTCTTATGACTTGTTTAAATTAAATTTAGAACAAGATAGTACCGATTTTCAAAAATATGTTTTGGCATATTTGCCCGTACAAACACAATGGAGTTATGTATTAGGCACAAGTTACAAACATTATGGCGAAAAAGGACTCTGGACGGTGGTTTTGAGCAGAAATATGATAAATTTTGATGCTTATAAGTACAAAAATAACGATGAAGCACAAGAAAAACTATTAGATTATAATTCACAAGAAAGTGATAATAAATTTAGGGTGGAACATTCTGCACGCTATGGAAGTTGGAAACTCAATGTTGGGGCAGGTTCAGAATATTCTCGCTATTTTAATCGTACTTTCAATAAATTACCGTTTGCCACAGTTGATTTTAATTCTACGCTACACATCTTCAAATATGCTGCTTTCGCACAAGTAAGTCGTTCTTTCCTCAAAAATAGGCTTACCCTTTCGGCGGGCACACGTATAGACGGAACTACCTATAATGAGAAAATGGCAAATCCTTTCCGTCAATTTTCACCTCGCTTTTCTGCATCTTATAGTATTACTGATAAAATTACTGCCAATTTTAACACAGGTATTTTCTATCAATTACCTACCTATACTGTGATGGGATATAGAAACACAGATACAAAAGAATTGGAAAACCAAGCTAATTTGGATTATGTGAGAAACAAGCATTTGGTAGGTGGTTTTGCCTATTTAAGCCCTACAAATTCCAAGATTTCGGTAGAAGGTTTTTACAAAGACTATGACAGATATCCTTTTATGTTGAGAGATTCTGTATCTTTGGCAAATTTGGGTTCAGACTTTGGCGTAGTAGGCAATGGTGCAGCGGCAAGCATTGGCAAGGGACGCAGTTATGGGCTAGAGTTTTTGGCACAACAAAGAATGTATAAAGGTTTTTATGGCATCGTAGCTTATACCTTGGTTTGGAGCGAGTTTACAGATAGAAATGGTAAATTTGTACCTTCTGCTTGGGACGGCAGACACATTATCGCACTCACAGCAGGCAAAAAATTCAAAAGAAACTGGGAACTTGGCGCAAAATGGCGTTATACACAAGGAAATCCTTATACGCCTGTCGACAGTTTGACATCAAGTTCTATTCCTGTTTGGGACGCATTTCAACAAGCTTTGCCCGATTATAGTCAAATCAATACAAGACGTTTAACGCCTTATCATCAATTAGATGTGCGTTTAGATAAAAAATGGTTTTTCAAAAAATGGAATTTGAATACCTATATAGACATTCAAAATTTGTATATCAAACAAATTCCTGGTGCGCCTATTTTGAATGTTGTACGTGATGCAAATAACAATCCCGTTATAAATCCAAGCAATCCTAACTTTTATCAGACTTATTTTATTCCCAATAACTTAGGCAATCTTACGCCTTCTGTGGGAATTGTGGTGCAGTATTAAAAATGGTAAGGGTTTACGGCATCTTTCATTTTAACGCAAAAAACGAGGTTTCAAAAACCTTTTTAGCTCAAAAACATGTCAGGTTTCAAAAACCTGACATGTTTGTTTTAAGAAAATGCTATCTTTGCCTTAAAATAATGAAAATGCAAAACAGAAATTACGGCATAGGGATTCAAAGTTTGAAGGAACTTATCAACAATGGGGCGTTGTATATAGATAAAACGCCAATTGTATTCAAATTGCTGTCTCCTTTTAAGAAATACTATTTCTTCTCCCGCCCTCGGCGCTTCGGGAAATCATTGCTGATTTCTACCTTGAAAGAGATTTTTTCAGGCAATAAAGAACTGTTCCAAAAAACATGGATTTATGATAAAATTGACTGGGAAAAATATCCTGTCATTCATATACCTTTTTCGGGGATTAACATTCAAGGGCTGGGGTTAGAAAATGCGATTGATGTGCAATTATTAGAAATAGCTGAAGATAATGATATTCAATTCGTTAGTAATAATCATTCGAATCGTTTTAGGGAACTTATTATAAAATTGTCTAAAAAAACAGGCAAAGGCGTTGTGATTTTAATAGATGAATATGATAAACCGATAACCGATTATTTGGAAGATGATAAAATTCACATAGCGCAAGAAAACAGGGAAATTCTGCGCAATTTTTATAGCTGTTTGAAGGATTTAGATGAACATATTCGCTTTTGCTTTTTGACAGGCATTTCTAAATTTTCTCGTACCTCTCTTTTTTCACACCTCAACCATTTGTGGGACATCAGTTTAGTAGGGGAATTTGGTGCATTAGTCGGCATTACACAGCAAGAAATTGATGATAATTTTTCGGAAGCCATGAGCGATTTGGCGGTCGAAGAGAATTTAAGCAATGAGGCTTGCCGAGAAGCCGTAAAAGAGTGGTATAATGGCTATAATTGGCGAGGCAAAGAAAATGTATATAATCCCTTTTCTATTTTGCATTTATTTCAAGAATTGCAATTTGGCAATTTTTGGTTTAAAACGGCTGTTCCTTCGTTTCTGCTAAAACTCCTCAAAAAAGACCATGATTATGCGGTAGAAAATATTGAAGTAGAAATGACTTTGTTTGAAAGTTACGACATCGAAAACCTCAATTACAAAGCTTTACTGTTTCAAACAGGCTATTTGACCATAAAAAAAAACCTTGGCATGGGCGTTTATACCTTGGGCTACCCCAATCGGGAAGTAAAAGCGGCGTTATCAGCGCACGTTTTGGGCTTTTATACCCACAAAAGTAAGGACGATATGGGACCTCTCATGCGGAATATGATTCGAGTCTTGGAAAAAGGCGATACCAAAACCTTTGAAAAACAACTTAATAGCTTATTCGCACAAATCCCAGAAGTTTTATTTCGCCAAAATTACGAGAACTTTTATCATGCCATCATTTACACCGCCTTGCTCTTGATGGGCGTTTACACACAATGCGAAGTTATGCACAGAGATGGCAGAACTGATGCCGTCATTCATGCAGGCGAATACATTTATATCATAGAATTTAAAATCGGCACAGACGCAGAAATCGCTCTACATCAAATAGATACAAATAACTATGTTGCACCATATTTGGGTTCAGGAAAGAAAATTGTGTCTATCGGAATTGCTTTTACCCAAGCAAAAAAGGGTATTTCGGATTTTCAGGTGGCATAATCGGGTAATACAATTGCTTTAAGCATACCTATTTTGCCTTACTCCGCATTTTTTCTATTTTTCCGCAATTCATCTGCAAAATCTTTTTCTATATCATAACGCACAATATAGGTGCTAATTTCCACGCCATCTATCGTTTCTTGCTTTTCCACAAGGGATTTAACGGTTGTTTGAGCATCTGCAAACACAAGATAAATGCACGTAGTTAAACCCAAACTTTTGACATAATACGCCAATTGTAACTTACCTTTTGCAAACTGATTACTATCTCTAAAAATCTTTGCTTCTATCACAAATTCGACCCCTTGTACATTGACAATCAAGTCGCTACGTCCCAATGCAATATGTGGTTCGAGATAACTTTTGCCCTCTACAGCCACCAAAAAAGACTGAATATAGGTGTCAAAACTATAGACAAGTGCCGCTTCTTTTAAGCCCGTAGGATTGCCATCGGCATCATGTTCAATAAAATAACGAAAGCCCCGCCGCTTTGCATAAGCCTGATAATCGCCAATAATTTTAGGGATATTCAGCCCTGTTGTAGGGCTAAAATAATCTTCTATTTCGATATTTTGGCGAATAATTTTAGATTCCCCATTCAAAGGTGCAGTAAAAGCCGCA
>JAAFHL010000540.1 GCA_013298365.1 Bacteroidota bacterium
AAGCTAAACTGTTTAAAATGAAACACTTATTAAAAGAATAAAAAGAGGGATAACAAAGTGCTGCTGTCCATGCCGCTGAGGCAAACGCACAAGGCAAACGGGCGGCACGTCATCAGCACCATCGTTCACTGCAATTAATTATAAATAAAAATGGATAATAATAATCAGTCTCATTTTGAAAACATTAGGGAAAAAATAGGTAACGAACTCAATGGCGCAAAAAAATGTATATTTGCTGCAATAGCATGGCTAACTGATGAGAACCTGTTGAATATCTTGATTAAAAAAGCAAAGGAAGGAATTAGTGTTCAACTAATTATTTCGGGAAGTGAGTATAATGAAAAGCAAAGATTTAAGTCATTAATTGACGCAGGAGGCGAAGTCTATATTGTAGGTGGCGGAGATGTGCTAAATGATAAATTTATGCATAATAAGTTTTGCGTTATTGACTACAAAAAGGTAATTACAGGTTCTTTCAATTGGACAAAAAATGCAAGCACAAACGAGGAGAACATAATTATATTAAACGATGAGAAGGTAGCCTATCAATATTCAGAAAAATGTATTGAATTGATAAAGAAGGGCGAGGTAATCGGCTTTGACAATTCAAATGAAATAAGAATTACCTTTTTTGCTGCCAAAAATCTTGTTGATAGCAAAGAAAATATAAAAATAGAGTGGAAAGTTGAAAATGCTTTGAGTGTGTCAATTACTAATATTGGTAGAGATTTATCCATAAACGGCTCACATTCTGTCAAAATATATGAAGATATTATTTTTAACCTAACGGCTACTGATGGGGAATTCACAAAAACAAAAACTATTTTTGTGAGAACGATTAAGTATCCTAAGATAATATCTTTTATTTCAAGTGAAAAAGCTATAGTTAGAGGCATAAGTTTAAGACTTTCTTGGAGTGTTGAAAATGCTGAAAAAATAGAAATAGATAATGGTGTTGGATATGTTGAATCAAGTGGGAGTAAAGAAGTTTCACCATTTAATGATATTTTTTATACGATAACTGCATACGGCGAAACTCAAACGATTTCACAATCAGTAAAAGTATTTGTTTTCCCTTTGCCTACTGTAAAGAATATTGCAGTTCCTTTCCCAACTAAAATAACATTAGAAACAGATATAGGCTTTTTTTTTAATAAAGTTCCTACTTCTTTAAATTTATCAACAATTAAGTCAGATATTATTCAAAGAGTTCCAAAAATTAATTTTATTTTTTCAGAAATACAAACTAATCCACCAACGATAGAAGAAATAGCAAATTCAATTGGGAAAGAAACCATTGAATTAAGTATTCCACATATTAGTAAATCGGGTATAATAAGTTTATTCAAGTCCGCAATTTTAGATAAGCTCGCAAATGTTTTTAAGCATGATTTTCGAGCATCACAAGTAATTAAACAAATTCGTAAATCATATGATATTTAATATTATAAAAGAGTTTTTCTTTTTTTGTTCGGGAGCATATTTAGACATTCTTAAACAAGATGATTGTAAAAATGAGCATAATAAATATATTGGTATTGGTACTGCTGTATTTTTTACCGCATTATTTGCGTTCCTATCATCTTCCTATGCGCTATTTACAGTATTTAAGTCTGGAGTATTAGCTATTATGTTTGGTATTATTTGGGCAAGTTTTATTTTTAGCCTTGATAGGTATATTGTTTCAACTTTGAAAAAAGAAAATGGAAAGTATTTTGAGAGTGAAGTTTCCAATGGTTTAGCAAACCGTATAATTGAAATTATAAAAGCATCACCTCGTATCGCTTTGGCAATTTTATTAGCTTTGGTTATCTCTAAACCGCTTGAACTAAAAATATTTGAGAGAGAAATCAATAACGAGCTTATTGGTATGCAACAGTCTGTAATTCAAAGTCAAGAAGAAAAAGTGAGAAATAGATACGAGCCTTCTATTACAAGGAGAAATGAGCAAATTTATATACTTAATTTAGAATTAGACACAAAAAGAAGTGAATATAATGATTTGAGGAATAAAGCAAATCAAGAAGCCGATGGAACGGGAGGTTCGGGTAAACCTAATCTGGGACCTATTTATAAGGCTAAAGAGGTAGTAGCTAATAATTCAGAATTAGAATACAAGCAAACGATTGAAAGAAATCAACCGAAAATAGATGTTTTAAGAAAAGAAATTAGTGACTTAGAAGGGAAGTTATCAGTGGAACTTTTGTCATTAAAACGTGAGGAGTATGATGGATTATTAGCAAGGATAACAGCTTTGGGAAATTTAACCGAATATAATCAAATACCACAAGTTAATAAAGTTGCTAATAGCATTGAGAAAAAGGATAGTTTGCCAGCAAGTGACAGTTTAAGAATAAAAGATACAATAATAACTCCTATACCTGATTCTGATTCACAGCCAGCAATCTATAAAAGTAATTCTATGTATTATGCAAATCTTGCTATTTTACTGTTATTTATGTGTATTGAACTTGCACCACTAATTTTTAAAATTTTTACGGACAGGGGAAATTATGACTTAAAGATTCAAATGTTAGAAGATAAAATATATTCTCAAGAAGTTGAGCAAATATCGTACTTAAATGACGAGATAAATAAAAGAATAAAAATAAAAGCAGGTGAAAATCAGAATATTGCTGAAAGGGAATTAGCTGATAATAAAGGCTTATTGCAGAAAATATCTGATGCTCAAATAGAATTGGCACAGGAAATTATTAGTTTCTGGAAAACTGACCAATTAGAAAAAATAAGGAAAAATCCTGAACGTTATGTTACAAATCTTAGACAGGAGGAGGAAAATAATGAAATGCAGTGAACAAAAATATTGCCGTAAATGCCTTTTACCCGAAGCGCAAGGCTGAAACGCAAAAGGCACTACGTCAATATAAGTCGTTATGGGCAATCAAAGAAAGAAGTTTTTAAATAGACTTGCTTTTAGTTGAAAATGAAACAAATAAGGGTAATTTGTAGTTTATATACTTTAAAATATTCAATAATTGTACTAAATAAATGAGTAGTATTTACCATAACGCAAAAACAGAGCGTCAATATAGTGCCTCAACGGGTTTAAAAATAGGGGAATTTAATAGATTATTTTCGGTATTTGAGCAATACTACATTCCGAAAAAAGGAGAAGATAATCCATATGCTAAACCCCCGATTTTACAGGATAAAAAAGAAGCACTTTTTTTCGTATTACATTCCTTAAAAACGTCAGCAACTTACGAGAATTTGGGTTTATATT
>JAAFHL010000541.1 GCA_013298365.1 Bacteroidota bacterium
TGCCAACCCCAAAGAATCAAAAAACCACCCAAAGAAAGGGCGAAAGTAATGGCTAAATTGAAGGCTGTTCGGAGAAGGGAATAGGCTCTTGTGCGATTTCCTTCATGGCTATTCATTTTAATGGCAATAGAATTTGCGGGGCGGAAAGACTCTGCAATTAAATTATAGCAAAACAAAGCCAAACAAAGTACGTAGTAGTTTTTGACAAACATCAACCCAAACAACATAAAGCCACTTAGGGTAAGAGACAAGAGTTGCACTTTTTGATAGCCGATTTTATCTGTCAAAAAACCACCTAAATAACTGCCTGCGATTGCTCCCATACCATAGCAACTTAACACATAGCCTGCTTCTTGTAAGCCAAAATGCAAATGATTGGTTAAATATAAGGTCAAAAAGCATAAGACCATTGCCCCAAAACGATTGATAAAATTGACCAAAGCCAATAACCATAATCGAGTCGAAAGTCCTGAAAAAGAAGCTGTTATAGATGGAAATCCCATTTTTATAATGATAACGTTTATGTTAGATTTTTCTGATACCCAATGCCATAACTATCCAGCCGCCTACAAAAAATAAGCCGCCAATAGGGGTAATAGGTCCTAAAATAGTAGCAGGAAAAGCGATAAAATCTCTTATTGCCAGCAAATATAAAGAACCTGAAAAGCAGATAATACCTATTAAAAACGCTATCATTGCATAAGAAAAATGTTTTAGGGGCTTTAAATGATTGATTATTCCACAAAATAACAAAGCTAAGACATGAATAAATTGGTAAAATACACCTTTATTCCAAATTTCTAATTGGTAAGGGCTAAGCAAATTTTTGAGTCCATGCGCCCCAAATGCGCCTAATATAACAGCGATTGCGCCTAAGGCGGCAGAAATCGTTAAGAAATTTCGGTTTGACATATTTTTATACTATGATATGCCCTTAAAACACATCTAAAAGTTGATAAGTTCAGAAGTTTATTTCTTATCTAAGTAAATAATCTGCAAATGCCCGCACCGCAATGCCTCTATGCGAAATAGCATGTTTTTCACCTGATTCCATCTGTGCAAAGGTTTTTTCGTAGCCATCGGGAACAAAAATCGGGTCATACCCAAAACCGCCCGTTCCGATACCCTCGACTATAATTTTGCCCTTTACAATTCCTTCAAAAAACTTCATTTCTTTTCCATCAAAATAGGCAATCACCGTACGAAACTGCGCATTTCTATTGCTTTTACCTTCCATATTTTGCAATAATTTTGCCATATTTGCTGCCGCATTACTGGACTCGCCTGCATATCGAGCCGAATAAACACCTGGTTCGCCGTTTAATGCTGATACTTCTAAGCCCGAATCGTCAGAAAAACAAGGTAGTTGTGTAAAATCATAAAACCCCTTGGCTTTGAGGGCTGCATTTCCTTGCATCGTTGTTTCTGTTTCCGCTACATCAAAAGGTGGGAAATCTTTATAGCTTAAAATCTCAAAATTTTCTCCCAAAATATGTTGTATTTCTACAAGTTTGTTGGCATTGTTTGTGCCAAAAAAAATCTGTTGTTTACTCATAATCAAAACAATATAAACTTTTTGTTGTTCTTGTACTTCTTACATTTACCTATGATGTATTAAAGATTAATTTTAGGTAAATAAAAAAACACTACTTTTGTGGACAAATTTACGAATAATATTTTTATTATTTGTTCTCAATCGATTTAACTAATTATTCAGCGAACTAAGTAATGAAAAAAGTAGCCATTTTAGACTTATACAATGGAGCAGCCAATTTAGGAATGGCAAATATCCAAAAAATCATCAGCGAAAATGGTTTTTCCTTTGAGGTGTTTGATGTGCGAGCAAAAGGAGAAATCCCAAGCACAGAATTTGACATATACATATCTACTGGTGGACCAGGTAGCCCTTTTGATGGAGAAGGAAAAGAATGGGAAGCTAATTATTTTTCTTTTGTAGAAAAACTTTGGCATCATAACCAATATTATCCCAAGAAAAAACATGTTTTTTTTATATGTCATTCTTTTCAAATGATGGTAAGGCATTTCAATTTGGGGCAAGTTTGCAAAAGAAAATCTATGTCTTTCGGCATTTTTCCCGTTCATTTGACAGATGAAGCGAAAGAAGATGGTTTATTTCAAGAATTGCCACATCCATTTTATGCGGCGGACTTTCGGTATTATCAAGTTGTGCAGCCGAATGAGGAGAAATTAAAATCTTTGGGTGGTCATATTATTGCTTTGGAAAAAGTGCGTCCACATGTAGAAATGGACAGAGCAGTAATGGCAATGCAAATTTCACCAGAGTTCATTGGTACGCAATTTCACCCCGAAGCAGACCCCGAAGGCATGAAAACATATTACGAGCATCCCGAAAAGCGTATGGAAGTAGAAGCAGCGTATGGGGAATATAAGTATGAAACGATTATGGAATGTTTGGAAGACAAAGATTCTGACAGTATTTTGAATACCTATCAGCATATTTTGCCTAATTTCTTAAAACAAGCGAGCAAAAAACTATATATAGCCTAATATTATATGGATAGACTTCAACTTATAGATAAAATACGAGATTTCTTGGAAAGTATAGGGCTAAAAGAGAATATGATAAAATGGCTGAGAGATTAGTGTTTTATAAATAAGTTACCCGCATAAGGTATTGCTACTTTATGCGGGTTTTGTTATGGAAAATAATCGCTATTATTTTTTGCTTGCAGGAATTATTGCAGGTTTAGCTGCTTGTTTTGTATAATTTTCCTGTTTTTTTGTACGCATCGCATTCACTAACCCCTTAGAAATAGGCTGACCAAATAGTTCAGGGTGCAAATAAGTTCCTTTTTCTACGCCTTTTTTCTCTACCTCTGGTACTACACGACGAGATTGTGCCCATTTATCGTTACGTACACCCGTTACCTGCCAGCTTACTTTTACATTCGGCTTATCAGTTTGAACAGTGAATTGATTATTGGCAACTTCTTCTTTTACAATGGCTTGTGCAAATTGACCAATACAAGTAAGTTGATATTTGAAATCAATGTTTTCTGCTTCAAAATAACTTGGCAAAGAAATAACTGCCATTCCATTTGCATCAGTAGTAGCATTTCCATTATAAACATTCATCATATCAGGGCTTTCTACAAAGCTATGATAGAGGTATTTATTCTCAGGGTCTAAGGGGTGGTCAATTTTAAAAGTACCGCCTGCTTTTGCTAAATTCCCTGTTGTTTCTACATCTCCTGCAAAA
>JAAFHL010000542.1 GCA_013298365.1 Bacteroidota bacterium
TAGAATCTACTGAACCATTATTTGTCGTAATAATTAATGTTACATCGAAGCAGCCAAATGTATCAGAATAGATATGTGCAGGGTTTTGGATAAACGCATGAGGCGTTCCATCACCAAAATCCCATTCCCAACTCACAATCGGATTTCCCGGTGAAGTCGTTAAATCTTGAAAAATCGGCGTTACATTGCCGCAACCTGACGAGTCAGATGCAGAAAAATCTACCGTAAGCTGCCCAAAGACGCTACAAATGCAAGCAAGCAAAAATAGACAAGAGACAACTGATTTTTGTAAGAACAAACGCATATATAATGAAGTTTATAGTTTAAAGTTGAAAGTCAAGACATTCATAGAGAAACAAACAACTATCATACGCAAAAGTAACACCATTTTGTATATCTCTCATAGATAATGTTATCTTTCTGTAAAAAAAAACGCTTAAACGGTTGTTTGAAACCTTTGCCAAATCGCAGAGTCGGGCAGTGCTAATGATAAAGTTATTTCCTCATCTTTAGTCGGGTGTTTAAAAATAACTTTTTGCGCCAACAAAGCAATAGATTTATCTGGCAGAAAATTACTTTTTCCATACTTGGCATCGCCACAAATCGTACAGCCCATACTTGCCAACTGTACCCGAATTTGGTGCTGCCGCCCCGTCTTAGGATTCACTTCGAGCAAAGCCTGTGTACCCACTACCTGCAAGGTCTTGTATGTCAAAAGCGCAGGTTTTGCCCCATACACTTGTTTATTATAAGCCTTTACAATATTTTTGTCAGGTAGTTTTGCCAAAAAATGCGATAAAGTTCCCGCTGCCACATCTGGAATATGCTCGGTAATTGCCCAATACGTTTTTTGCACTTTATTTTCCTGAAAATCTTGCGACAAACGCCCCGCAGCCTTTGAGGTTTTTGCTAATAATAAAATGCCACCTGTAGGTCTGTCCAATCTATGGAGCAAACCCACATAAATATTGCCAGGCTTAGCATATTTTTCCTTCAAATAGCCTTTCGCCCAATCAAATACGTTCAAATCGCCTGTTTCGTCTCCTTGCGAAGGCATACAAAATGGCTTATTGATTGCCAACAAATGATTATCTTCAAATATTACGGTTGGATTCATATAAATTAGTGCTGCCAGTATGATACGCTGACTGCTTTTTTTTGCAAAGGTATTGATAAGAAACGAAATATATGCTTTTTTTTACGATATTTGCCCTATAAATGTAGGTATTAGTGGAAAGTTGAATGTTAATACTTCAACAAAGCGTGGTGTAGGTAGTCCAAAGTTATCGTAATAAGCACTTAATAATCAAATTTTTACTTTACTTTGTATTTGAATAATGCCTTATTTGTGAAAGAAATGTATGATGCAAAAAATGACGGGGCTGCAACAATGAAAAATTAAAGAGTGGTAAATAATGAGAGGTTCTTTCTTTGTCTAAAAATTGCTTTTTTATTTTGCTTGTAATTATTTTTCTACTATTTTTGTCCAACCAAAAAATTATCTTTATTCAGCATATACTCCTTCTGTATATGTATTTTCTAACCTTACAACCAATCATGCAGACAATTTCCTTAAAATTCAAGCGTTTTGCCTTCTATACGGGGCTATTTTCAGGTATTTTTTTCCTGTCTTATCTCATTTTTTGTAAAACACTGCTGGGCGTAAATGCACAATCGGTAGTATATTATCACGTTTTGCAGCAGCAACTCAAAGCAAAAGGCTATGCACCTCGTTTTTGGATTATTAGTACTATTCGCCCGCAATGGTTCAATGATTTATGGGTATCTTTTGAAGGGGGAGCTACCCCAAAAAGCAGGCATATTGTGGGTGATGCGATAGACATTGTGGTCATGGACGTAAATAAAGATGGAGAAGCCAATTATAAAGACGTAGAAATTGTCAAAACGATGTTAGAAAATGAGGTAATGGGTCAAAATGGTGGAATCGGCACGTATCCTAATGCTTACGGTTTTTTGAGCCGTCAAATGGTACATTTTGATTGTAGGGGATATGTCGCGAGATGGGAAAGATAAAAAATAAGCGTGGTTTATAAAAACCACGCTTATTTTCTATCATATTTGTACAAAAAACACAGCATCTATCTATATAAGCCTAAACTACCACAACTACTAACGGCTTACTGATAACTGTTATAGCCACCCAATTTCATTTCTTACATAAGAAGTGAAGAATAAGGAATATTTTTGACGATTCGGAATACTTACCCTTTCTTCCATGATACGAGAATGGGGAATATTACAGATTTTATTGAACAGCGAATAATAATAAACATACGCAACGTACACGCCAAAGCGAGAACTTTTTGGAAGGCGTTTGATGCCTTCAAAGCCGTCTTTAAAGTCTTTCTCTATGTCTTTCTCTATTTGCGCTTTTTCATTTTCATCAAAATTGAGGAAGGAAACGCCAGGAAAATAAGTACGTCCCAATAACTCATAGTCTGCTTTTACATCACGCAAAAAATTGATTTTTTGAAAAGCTGCCCCTAAACGGCTTGCCGAAAAGGTAAGTTCCTCGTACTGCGCTTGATTGCCATAACAAAACACTTTGAGACACATCAAACCCACAACTTCAGCAGAACCCACAATATATTGCTCGTAATTTCTTTGGTCGTACAAGGTTTTGCACAAATCCATTTCCATACTTTTCAAAAAAAGACGTACCAATTCATGGTCAATTTGAAAGGCATTTACCGTTTCTTGAAAGCTCATTAGCAAGGGATTAAGGCTAAATCTTCTTTCTAAAGCCTCCCAAGTTTGCGCCGTAAATTCTTTTAGCAATACCTCTTTGTCTTGGTCGTGGAAAGTATCTACAATTTCGTCCGCAAGGCGCACAAAACCATAAATATTATAAACATGTTGCTTGATAGATTTGTCTAACAAAGCGATTGCCAACGAAAAAGACGTGCTATATGTACGTGTTACGATTTTGCTGGCTTGATGCGAAATGGTGTCATATAAGATGCGCATGATGTGGAATAGGTTTAAGTAGTTGAAAATTGAGCCTTGATAGTTCAATAAACTCACTACGAGAAATTAATACAACTTCTGGATAATCAAGTACTTATTGTTAAAATTTATGGTTGTTTCAATAAATAGAATGGTGGAGATATAAGCCATTTATTTATTTCTACATGAGTTCTTTTTGAATTTGTTGTGCCACTACTTGCCCGGAAATGAGGGCAGGTGGAACACCTGGGCCAGGTACGGTAAGCTGCCCAG
>JAAFHL010000543.1:0-2768 GCA_013298365.1 Bacteroidota bacterium
CCGTTGCTTTTGGCGATGCTTCAACGAATGCCTTGATGTATGTATGGGATTTTGGAGATGGTAGCCCCGTTGCTAATACCCCAAGCGTTTTTCATACTTACACACAATCAGGCACGTATCCTGTTCATTATACGATTGTGGGGCAAGGAGGCTGCAAAGACAGTCTTGTTAGCGGAATAGTCGTGGTTTCAAGTGCCACTTTTGCCAATTTTACCTCTGTTCCACCGATTGATAGTATTATGTATTTGCCCAATAGTACGGTAAATTTCACCGATATGTCTAATAATGCTACCGCTTGGTTTTGGATATTTGGAGATGGACAAACGTCTATCGAAGAAAATCCGCAGCATTTTTATGGCGAAAAAGGAGAATATCCGGTAACATTGATTGTTACAAATGTACATGGCTGTACTGATACACTTACTCGTTATCCCTATATTGTCTTGCCACCAGATTTATTTATTCCTAATGTATTTAGCCCAAATGGAGATGGATTCTATGACCAATGGAATATACAATATACTGGAAATGAACCATTTAGTGCAGAAGTATTCGATAGATGGGGCGTAAAATATTTCATTACTACTTCTCCCGAAAAAACGTGGAATGGCAGCACCTTAAATGGGGTAGAAGCAAGTGATGGCGTTTATTATTATTCCATTATGATAGGCAAAAAGAATTATAAGGGAAATGTTACTTTATTAAGATAAATTGCAGACTTTCATATAGACTAACACACAGTTCGACTACGCTGACTGTACAAGATTTAACCGCAGATTTTCACAGATAGAACACTCATGTGCGAAAATCTGCGCTGTTTTATCTCCGAAAATCTGCGTGAACCTAAATAATTATCTTTTTTACCCATTTTTACTTATTTTGCGAGATGTTGATATGCTGCTTTTGATAATATTTGATTTCACAGTTTTTCTAATGTAACATGTCAGTAACAGACCTTTGAAACAGTAAAAGAGCAAAAAAAATGATAAAAAAAAACGAAACAATTCACAATCCACAAGCCGAAACGCCACTTGCTTTTACAGGTATTCGTTTCACGCTGCCCCAAGAAAAAGCCGCAGGCTTGCCTGCTGTCTTTATTGCCATGCAGCATGTTTTTTCAGAAGCAGGCATTTTGCGGGGCATCACCGCCTTGGCGAAACTCAATCAAAAGCAAGGAACAGATTGCCCTTCTTGCGCTTGGCCCGACCCTGATGACGAGCGCAGTCGCTTGGGAGAGTTTTGTGAAAATGGGGCAAAAGCCATTGCAGAGGAGGCAACGGCAAAGGCTTTGACACCTGCTTTTTTTCAACAAAATAGCGTATATGATTTGTCTTTGCTCAATGATTTTGAGATAGGGCGTAAAGGTAGAATTGCGCAACCTATGTACCTACCCGAAGGTGCTGCACATTATGCGGAAATAAGCTGGGACAAGGCGTTTGAGAAAATGGCGAAGGCGTTGAATGGCTTACAAAACCCTGATGAGGCTATTTTTTATACTTCTGGGCGCACAAGCAACGAAGCCGCTTTTTTATATCAATTATTTGTACGAGAATTTGGGACAAACAATATGCCCGATTGCTCGAATATGTGCCATGAATCGAGTGGCGTGGCTTTGATAGAAAGTGTAGGCATTGGCAAAGGTTCTGTCAAGTTAGTAGATTTTTATGAGGCAGAAGTCATTTTGATATTGGGGCAGAACCCTGGCACAAATCACCCCCGTATGTTGAGCGCATTACAAAAAGCAAAAAAGAATGGGGCTACTATCATCGCTATCAACCCTTTAAGAGAAACAGGTTTAGTGGCTTTTGCGAATCCGCAGCAAGTCGGCGGCGTATTAGGGAGGGCTGCCACGATAACCGATATTTATTTGCAAGTAAAAATAAATGGCGACATGGCATTATTGAAAGCCATTATGTTGCGTTTATTGGCAAAAGAAGCCACAAATCCTGGAAAAGTATTAGATATAACATTTATTCAAGACAAAACACAAGGCTACGAAGATTTTGTTGCACATTTACAACAAGAAAAGGAAGAAGACTTGTTAAAAATATGTGGTATTGAAGCAAGTGAAGTCGAAAAAGTAGCTGATGTGTTAGCTCAAAAACAAAAAATCATCGCATGTTGGGCAATGGGTTTGACACAGCACAAAAATGCCGTAGCAACCATACAAGATGTTGTTAATTTATTGCTGATGAAAGGCAGCATTGGCAAACCTGGCGCAGGTACCTGCCCTGTGAGGGGACATAGCAATGTGCAGGGTGATAGAACGATGGGCATCAATGAAAGACCTAGCCAATCTTTTTTAAATAATATAGAAAAGGTTTTTCGCTTTCACCCGCCGCAAAAACATGGTTACAATACAGTAGAAGCCATTGAAGCTATGTATCATCAACAAGCTAAAGTGTTTATTGCAATGGGCGGGAATTTTCTTTCTGCCACACCTGACACCAATTATACCGCAAAAGCCCTAAGAAACTGCGACTTAACAGTACATATTTCCACCAAACTCAATCGCTCTCATTTGATACATGGCAAAGAGGCGTTGATACTTCCTTGTCTTGCCCGTACAGATAAGGAAATCATTAACAAGGAGTTGCAGTTTGTTTCCGTAGAAAATTCTATGGGCGTTGTACATTCGAGTAGGGGAAGTTTGCCGCCTATTTCCGATAAATTGATGAGTGAAGCACACATTGTATGCCGACTTGCAAAAGCCACTTTGGGCGCAAAGTCTGTGGTAAATTGGGATGCATATATGTCGCATTATGACC
>JAAFHL010000543.1:2778-3237 GCA_013298365.1 Bacteroidota bacterium
GGGAAAGTATCGAAGCCACGATTCCAGGTTTTGAACGTTACAATGAGCGCATTAGAGAAAGAGATGGCTTTTATTTGCCCAATGGCGCAAGAGATAATGCCTATCATACTTTTTCGGGCAAAGCAAATTTTATGGTTTCTACAATACAAGTGCCAAGCTTGCAAGCCCACGAGTATATGATGATGACCATTCGCAGCCACGACCAATTTAACACTACTATCTATGGCTTAAATGACAGATATAGAGGGATTAACAATGAAAGACGAGTTATTTTGATGAATGAAAACGACATGCTTGCGGCTAATTTGCAACACAATGATGTGGTAGATATTGCCAACTATCATGGCGGGGTAGAAAGAGTGGCACAAAGGTTTTTGGTCATTCCTTACAATATTCCGCAGCAGTGTGTGGCTACTTATTTTCCTGAAACCAATGTGTTAGTTCCCATTCATTCCATTG
>JAAFHL010000544.1 GCA_013298365.1 Bacteroidota bacterium
GTAAACAGCATTTATCCACAAGGATTTTTACCCGAAATTTATACAACAAATGGCGATATTTCCTTTACAGGGGGACTTAGGGGACAAATTCGTGACTGGAACATTGACTTTAGTAATAGTTATGGCAGAAATAAATTTGAATATCGGGTAGAAGATTCCAATAATGCTTCTATGGGTGATGCTTCTCCCACTTCTTTCAATGCTGGTGGACATGCTTATGCGCAAAACATCACGAATATAGACTTTTCTCGTTTGTTTGAAAAGGCTTTGCAAGGCATTAACTTTGCGTTTGGTGGGCAGTATAGGGTAGAAAATTTTCAGATTCTTGAAGGAGAAGAGGCTTCTTGGAGAAACTACGGGCTTCGTACCATTTACAATTTGGATACGATGGCAAATGGCACTATTTACATCAATGATTCTTCTACGGTAGATGTATTGGGCAAAGCCGGTGGCGCACAGGTATTCCCGGGTTTCCGTCCAGAGAATGCTACTGACAAATCAAGAACTTCTTTTGGTTTGTATGCAGATGCAGAATTTGACATTACCAAAAGCTGGATGGTAGGTACTGCGGTTCGTGGGGAATTGTTTAGTGATACTGGAAAATCGGCAGACGATGAAAAACAGTTTTTTGCAGATGCATTCTCTTCTTTGGCGTGGAAAATAACTTCTCGTTATATTATTTCTAATAAGTTCACCCTACGTGGTGCGATAAATACAGGCTTCCATGCACCTTCTTTGCAACAAAGATTCTTCTCCTCAACAGCAACACAGTTTGTAAATGCTGAACTCACAGAGGTAGGTTACTTCCCAAACACCAGTCGTGCTGCAAAAATCTTGGGGATTCCTTCGCTTAAACCAGAAACAAGTTTGAACTATTCTTTGGGTTTTACCGCTAAAGTATTACCAAATTTGAGCGTTGCCGTAGATGCTTATACGATTACCATCAAAGACAGGATGTTGCTTACAGGGCAGTTTGGGGGAGAGCAAGATACCGCTATTCGTAATCTATTGAATGGGGTAGGTGCGGGTTCTGCAACCTTTTTTATTAATGGGATAGATACACGTACATCAGGGCTTGATGCAAATATTGCCTATAACGCCGCTTTTTCAGATAAGCACAAACTAACGATTGCGTTTGCGCTTAACCTCAATCAAACAAGAGCGATTTCTGAGCCGAATATTCCTACACAGCTGAAGGGAAGAGAAGATGCCTTTTTTAACAGACAAAATCAAGCATTGTTGATGACGGGTACACCTACAAGTAAAGCAAGCCTTATTTTGAACTACAAATATAAAAGATGGGCTGTGATGTTGAGAAATACCTATTTTGGTAAAATTACCTATTTCGATGCTTCGCCAGACAAACAATTGAATACTTTCACAGGACAAGAAGAGGTAGCAGACCAAGTATTTATGCCAAAAACAGTAACAGATTTGACGCTTACCTATCGTTTCCGTTCAGGTTTGGGATTGACAGTAGGCTCAAATAACTTGCTCAATGTTTATCCAGATAAATATGCTCACTCTTATAACAATGATGATGGACGTTTTGTGTATGGCAACTATATGACACAATTTGGTTGGAATGGAGCGTTTCATTTTGCCAGAATTTCGTATATTTTGAGGTAATGCTTCGAGTATTTTGCATTTGTTTTTTGTAAATAAGTATGAGTTGCAAAAAAACTAACAAGATGTTTTAGGGTTAAATAAATGACTAACATATAGTTAGCACATTTTTTAATTATTCATTTTTAACTATTAATTAATGTAAGTTGCGAATGAAACGATTGTAACGATGTTCGTACTGCGATTCTCCAGAATCGCATAAAAAAGCAAACCATTAAGCATACATGTTTTGTCTATAGCCTGCGATTCTGGAGAATCGCAGTACGCTAAAAACAATACGCAACTTACATTAATTACTTAGCTAATATACAATCATCGTGAAATCTGTTATTTTGGTAGTTTTGGGCTTAAATGCTACAACATCACTAAAATGAATAGGTTTCACGATTTTTTTAAGATGAATAGGTATTACATAGCTAAATATTCTTTTTTATTGTTACCTTTGAACAACTTTTCTACTACGTCTTCGTAGAAAGGTTTTCATCTATTTATTTTTCATAAGCTATGTTTTTTTATCTTTTCTCCTTGCATACACGATGGTAGTGCTTATAATGCGCTACTTCAATACGATTTTTCGAGCAATTAGGCTTCGAAACGAAACCCATTTTTAGGTAAAACGTGTGCAACAATCATACACCTTTTTAGGCTAAAAATGCCTATAAATTAGCTATATCGCTAATTTCATTTTTTCATTTTTCCAATTTTAACACATTTTGACAGAACATATTTTTCAACTTAACGACATCAATTTGATAGAGTTATACGGGGTAAATAATACTCGCCTGCATACAATAGAAGCAGGCTACCCCGATTTGAGGTTTATTGCAAGGGGCGATGAACTCAAAGTACAAGGAGAACAAGAGCGAGTAGATAGAAGTAAAGCGGTTTTGACCTATCTTTTTGACGAAATTCGCCGCAGAGGGCGTATTTCAGAAGCTCGTTTCAACGAAATTATAGATGCCGAAAAAAAAGTAAGTGCTGCGGCGGTACACACCGAAGAAGGAACGGTTTTGCATAGCAGTGGCGGCGGCATCATTAAGCCCAAAACGCAAGGACAAAAAGACATGATTCGAGCTTCTGACGAAAATGATGTCGTTTTCGCAATCGGTCCAGCAGGTACAGGGAAAACCTATATGGCTGTGGCATTAGCAGTCAAGGCTTTGAAAGAAAAAAGGGTAAAGAAAATCGTGCTTTGTCGTCCTGCGGTAGATGCGGGCGAAAGTCTCGGTTTTTTGCCAGGTGATATGAAAGAAAAAGTGGACCCTTATCTGCGCCCGATGTATGATGCGTTAGAAGACATGATTCACAGCGAAAAACTCAAATATTACATGCAGCAAAATGTGATAGAAATTGCGCCTTTGGCATATATGCGTGGGCGAACATTGAGCAATGCGTTTATCATTTTGGACGAGGCGCAAAATACTACCGAAATGCAAATGCGTATGTTTCTCACTCGTTTGGGAGAATATTCTAAAATGATTATTACAGGAGATGATACGCAGATAGATTTGCCGCCTCGCACTCGCTCAGGCTTGATACAATCTGCACGCATTTTGCAGCATGTCAAGGGAATAGGCATTGTTACCTTATCTGCATCTGA
>JAAFHL010000545.1 GCA_013298365.1 Bacteroidota bacterium
TAGGCACTGGTGCTAACTATTCTTCTAACACCTTGGTAAATGGCGATGTGATTACCTGTGAATTTACATCAAGCGGTTCTACGGTTTTTTCAAACAGCATTATGATAACGGTTGATATGACGGTTGCACCTACTGTAGCTATTTCTGCAAGTAGTACTGTAGTTTGTACAGGTACAAGTGTTACATTCAACTCAACGGTTACAAATGGAGGGGCTACGCCTAATTATGCATGGAAAAAAAATGGAGGGGTTATCGCTACTGGCACTTCCTATACATCAAGTAATTGGGTAACTGGAGATGTTATTACTTTGTCTGTAACAAGTAGCCCTTCATGTGCAGGGACAACAACCTCAAATTCAAACGCATTGACAATGACCGTAAATGGTTCAACAAGCATTAGTATTACACCTACAGGTCCTATCACTTTTTGTGCAGGCAATCCCACTATTTTGAATGGAACAATGGGCATGTCAAATTATGAGTGGACTATGGGCAATACAACGGTTCAGACAGGAACATCTTCATCTTACACGCCAACTGTGTCAGGTAACTATAAAGTTACAGGCACAAATGCAAGTGGCTGTTCTGCTACTTCTTTGGGCGTTTCTATTGTTGTAAATCCGCTTCCAGTATCAAATGCAGGACCTGATGTGACTGTATGTCTAGGCAGTCCTGCACAAATCGGTGATGCGCCTGCTTTGTCATATACTTATACATGGTCGCCAAGTACTTATTTGTCCAATACAAATACAGCTGATCCAGCGGCTACCTCTATAAATTTAGGACCTTTTACTTATACTATAACCACAACAAACGCTACAACAGGTTGTAGTAGTACAGACAATGTGATAGTTACCGCTATTGCTATCCCAAGTGTAACCCTTTCTACAACAGGACCCGCTACCTTTTGTGTCAATAATCCTACTACTTTGATTGCGACATCTGGGCTTAATAATTATGAGTGGAGACGTAATGGTGCAACTGCTCAAACGGGTACTATCAATACCTTTACACCTACTACATCAGGGGCTTTTACGGTTACCGCTTTGGGGGGAAATGGCTGTTCAGCCACTTCTTCGCCTATTAATATTGTTATTAACCCACTTCCATCAGCAAATGCAGGTGCAGATAAAACAGTGTGTGTAACGGCTACCACAACATTAGGAGGAAGTGCTACACCGGGTATCGCATATAGTTGGTCGCCAAGTACTTACCTGTCAAATGCCAATATCTCAAATCCTGCTTGTACCCCTATTAACCTTTCGCCAATGACATACACACTTACTACTACGAATACCGCTACAGGTTGTTCTAAACAAGATATAGTTGTCGTGAATGTGTTGCCTGCACCTAATTCTCCCTCTTTGTCAAGCACAGTAGCTTCTGTTTGTCAAGGCAGCAGTATTTTGATTACGCCTACCTCTACAGGAGCAGCTTCCCTAAATTGGTATAGAAATGGAACATTATTGTATAACAAACCCACTACTACTGCGATAAATATTACTGCTACTAGTCTTACTGCTGATATATACAGTATTAAGTCAAAAGGTGCAAATGGTTGTTTATCAGCTTTTTCTAATAATCTAAGTGCATGGGTAAAACCTGCAGCAACCCCTACCATTACCTCTGTGCCTGCTGCTGTAGGTAGTGTGATAACGGTATGTGTGCCTGGAGGAACAAGTGGAAGTGCTACTTTGACGGCAAATAGCACAACGGCTTCTCCCAGTTATTCATGGAAGTTGAGTGGTGCTTACATTTCTGGCGCAAATACAAGTACTTATACACAAACTGTTACCACCACAAGTAACAACAAAATGCTAAGTGTTGAGGCTAGTTATGCAAATGGTTGTGTAAAAACTTCAGCTACCCGCAAAGTAAGTTTAGTAACTGTGGGCTGTACACCAAGATTAGCAGAAGGCAAAGACAATGCTGATGCTACCATTGCAACCACATTCGCCATTAAACTTTATCCCAATCCAGTAACTAATGTGTTGAATATCGAGATAGTGAATCTTGAAGCAAATGAAGGTAAAATATTATTATTCAATACATTAGGACAGATTGTTGTGGAGAAAAATATTAACCTGATTTCAGGAGAAACAAATACTACATTAGATATGTCGTTTTTACCAAAAGGAATTTATACTTTGTATGTTCAAAGTAATGATATGCAAGGGGTAGAGAAAATTGTGAAACAATAAAATAGTTTAAAGGTTAAATATTTACTTAATAGCAAGGAAATTCGTTTCCTTGCTATTTTTATTTCAAATTCTTTTCGTTCTTTCAAAAATAAAATTGTCTATATCTCCTACAAATTGTAATTTTGTACCGTCAAAAAAAGCTAAACATTGACACATAAATATCATGGCAAAATACGATGTAACCATTATCGGTTCAGGTCCAGGCGGGTATGTTGCGGCAATTCGCTGCGCACAATTGGGCATGAAAACAGCAATTATTGAACGTTATAATACATTGGGTGGGACTTGTCTCAATGTGGGTTGTATTCCTTCAAAGGCATTGTTGGATTCTTCCGAACACTTTTATGCCGCAAAATACAATTTTGCAACACATGGCATAGAATTAGAAAATTTGAAAGTAAATTTAGCGCAAATGATTCAGCGTAAGCGTGATGTCGTTTCAAAAACTACAGAAGGGATTGTTTTTTTGATGCGCAAAAATAAAATAGATACCTATTATGGGCATGGTTCTTTTGTCAATAAAAACACCATCAAAGTTACTAAGGCTGATGGTACAGCAGAAATCATTGAAACCGACAAAACCATCATTGCCACAGGTTCTAAACCTACGGCAATACCTGGCATAAACATTGACAAAAAACGTATCATTACTTCTACTGAAGCCTTGGAAATTACGGAATTGCCACAAAGTATGATTGTGATTGGTGGTGGCGTGATTGGCGTAGAATTAGGTTCTGTTTTTGCTCGTATCGGCACAAATGTTACCATTTTAGAATATTCTGATAAACTCATTTCTTCGATGGACGGTGCTTTGGGAAAGGAACTGCATAAGATTTTGAAAAAAGAATATGGTCAAAACTATGCGGCTGAGTTTCAAGTACGGGTAAAAACGGCTACGGTTGAAGGCGAAAAAGTGGTGGTTACAGCAGAGGACAAAAATGGTGCAATCAAAACCTATGAAGCAGACTTGTGTATCGTTGCCGTAGGGCGCAGACCTTATACTGATAAAT
>JAAFHL010000546.1 GCA_013298365.1 Bacteroidota bacterium
TCAGCGGATTGGGGGAGCATCAGAGGCAGCACAATTAGGAGCAGCAGCAGTGCTTGTACGCTCTATGACTCTCTTGCATGACGATCACCCGCATACGGGTTCGGTTCAATATGATAGCCTTTCGCCAAAAATTCCTGCGGCTGCCATTTCTACTCAGTCCGCAGATGAGTTAAGTAAAAAACTAAAAGAAGATCCTCGTTTGGAGTTTTTACTACGTCTTAGCTGCCAAACTTTACCCGATGTGCTGTCATATAATGTAATTGGCGAATTAACAGGCAGCGAGTTTCCCAAAGAATATATTGTGGTAGGTGGGCATTTAGATTCATGGGACAAGGGCGAAGGCGCACATGACGATGGTGCAGGTATTGTGCAGTCTATGGAGGTTTTACGTTTATTCAAAGATTTGAATATGCGCCCTAAGCACACTTTGCGGGCAGTTTTGTTTATGAATGAAGAAAATGGGGCAAGAGGAGCTATCCGTTATGCAGACGAAGTCGCAAAAAACAACGAAAAACACATTTTTGCCTTAGAATCCGATAGAGGCGGATTCACGCCAAGAGGCTTTTCATTAGACATGGATTCCGTCTTAATTACCAAAATACAAGCATGGAAGCCTTTACTTGAACCGTATGGCTTGCACGACATTGGAAAAGGCGGCAGTGGAGTTGACATTGGTCCACTCAAAAAACAAAATATACCACTTGCGGGCTATATCCCTGACCCGCAACGCTATTTTGATTATCACCATGCCGATACAGATATTTTTGAGGCAGTCAATCAAAGAGAATTGGAGTTAGGCGGGGCGGGAATCGCTGCTTTGATTTATCTGATAGATAAATATTGGGTAAAATAAATACAGATTATAGTCTTTTTAAGCTCATTCGGGTCGTCCTTTGGCTTGAATTGTGTTATTGGACTTTTTTATTTTTTGGACTATTAAAAATAAGAAATAGCAGCTATCTTTTTGGGACAGCCGCTATAACTTATTAAGTTTTCTAATCTATGAGGCGAGAAGCGGATTCGAACCGCTGTACGAGCTTTTGCAGAGCTCTGCCTAGCCACTCGGCCATCTCGCCTTGTTCTTTTTGATGATGCAAAGGTAGTGTCTTTTTTTGAATCTACCAAATAAAAAGTGATTTTTTTGCAGATTTTCAGAAAAAATCTAAAAATCTGCAAAATGAAGCCCTATAGTTTTGCTCTTTCTGTGTACATTTTGGTAGCAGTGTCCACTTTTATTACGTCATCTATATTGATAAACAAAGGAACTCTCACTTCTGCGCCACTTTCAAGCGTAGCAGGTTTGAAGGTATTTGTTGCGGTATCTCCTTTGATGCCCGGCTCTGTATAGGTTACACGTTGTGTAACATGAGGCGGAATCTCTACGGTAAGCGGCGCATCTGTATCTGTATTCCACAATACATTCACCATTTGAGATTCAAGTAAGAACTCAACACCGTCAATCAAATCTCTACGTACATTGATTTGCTCGAATGTGCCATTGTCCATCAACACTAACTCTTCACCTTCAGGATACAAATATTGGAAAGTACGATGCTCCATACGAATAAGTTCTACTTTTTCGCCAGCGTTGTAGGTATGCTCCGTTACTCTTCCTGAACCTAAATTACGCATTTTTACACGTACAAATGCACCGCCTCTGCCTTGCTTTACATGTTGAAAAGTTACTACTTGATGTACTTCTCCATTAAATTTGAAACATGTACCGTTTCTTAAATCGCCTGTATCTGCCATAAAAAAATATTAAATCGTTGTTATTTTTGCGGGTGCAAAAGTAGTTTTTTTTTTTGAAAAAGCAATAAAAGAAAACATTAAAATAACTAAAATCACATATTCTAAAGTATTTCCTTGCATTTTTTACACATATTCTAAGAATTTCTTGGCAATATTTTCCATTGAAGGAATATTGATAGCCGAAAAATCTTGTTGTGTTAGCAACAAGATAGTCCTTAGTTGCAATTCAAAATCGGCTATATTTTCACCTATAAAGGTTTTGGAATTAGGTGGAATACAGCCTACATCACCACATACAACATAGCAACCCATTTGCAATGCCTCTGTCAGCACCATTCCTTGTCCTTCAAATTCAGAGGTATGAAATAATATTTTGCTTTGTGCTAAATAATGAAATATTTCTTTACGAGTCAAAGTAGAAATAAAACGCACATTATCTGTAAGATGTAATGCTTCACTTAAAGCTGTTAGTTTCAAAGTATCTCTCCCCTGCCCTATCAACATACAATTAATTTGCGGAAAATCTTTTTTCAAGCGAGCAATTGTATTCAAAAAAAGCTCATATCTTTTAAGCGGAATATGAGAACCTATTCCAATAATATCTATTTTTCTTTCCTCTGTTAGCGAAATATTTTGAATATATGACGGCAAGCCAAATGGCAAAAAAGTGATTTTTTCAGCTATTTTTTCCGTATTTCGCAAAGACAAAACAAAAGTTTTTCCCCTCTCCCAACTCAATAAGCGCAAATACAAATTATCAGCCTTCATGTCCTGTCCCAAAGCCCATTTGAATAACTTAATTTCAGGATTTTTTCGGCAAAAATATTCACCTATCAAGGCTGTTTCTGTGAGCCAAAAACATAATATCGCATCAAAAGCATTTTGTTTGTGCCATTCCTTCATTTTTTTTAAAATCTTTTTCCATGTTATTAATCTGTAAATATGTTTTTCATTTTTTCCGCCTGCCGTATATATTGAAGTATTATTCCAAACATAATTTTGTTCTTCAAAAGGATATTGAAAAGTAATAATTTTTAGCTCGCAAAATGTTTGTATTGCAACTACAAAATCCTGAATATAAGGCACAGTTGTTGTGTCGTTTTCATCTGCGGGAAAACCTGGCGTTAGAATTAGTATTTTTTTTTGCATAAAATAAATGCTAATGTTTGTACAGTTCCATCAGTACATCTGCTGCTTTCATAGGCGAAATTCGATTATATTGAATTTCCTGTTGAAGAAAAAGCATTTTTTCCTGAATCAATGGATTGTCAAAAAAATGTTGTTGAATCCGTAAGGTTACATTTTCTGTTAGCCAGTTGAAGGCTTGAGACTGCCGTTCTTTTTCCCAAAAACCTTCCATCATCGTATGTTCTCGAAAACGACAAAGCATTTCCCAAATTTCTTTGATACCTGTCTCCTCTAAGGCAGAACATAGCATCACAGG
>JAAFHL010000547.1 GCA_013298365.1 Bacteroidota bacterium
TTTCGCAGCCTATTGAAAAATGTGGGTGTGAGAAAAAGGAAGATGGCTATGAGTTAGATTATGATAATATTGGCAAAGTGCCTTATATGTATGGAAAAGCGTATCATCCTGTGGGAAAACCTGTGTAGAAAAAGGAAGTGCCGATTTGGGAGAAAGTCGTAGCTGAAAAAATGGGGAATAGCCTGTGGAGGCAATCTAAAAAGGTAGAAAACCCCGTAACAAATTTAGTGTATGTTATACAAGAAAAAACATTAATGGTACCACCTTGTGAAAAAGAAGGGAGATGTATATATGTTTCGGAAGATATAAAGAACAAGGATAATAAAACAACCTTTATTTTTATTGTAGCAGATTCTATGTCTGATGTGGAAAAAAAGTGTGACAATCTTATAAGAGAGGGAAAATTAAGTAAAATATTAGATTTAGTGATAGGGGTAAGTCACGGGCAGGGTACTGCAAATAATAATGGCTCTTTTAAGGTATGCTATGGTGATAACACAGACGGTTTACCTTATCATTATGGAGAAACTGTTTATCCAAAACAATTAGAGGCTTTTAACAAACTCCCATCGTTCTTTTAAGTGTTGCTGCGAAGCAGCTCACTTAAAAGGAAACAATAAGTTGAAGTCTGCAGACTTCAACTTATTGTTTCCTTTTAGTCACGCCTTCGGCTAAGACTTAAAGGAACTATGGGCATTTAACGGGCGCAAAAACACTTGCTAACGAATTGGGAGATGTGAAATTTGCGATAGAAAAACCTGCAACTGCATATTATGACCAACTTAAAATCAAATATTATGAAGACAAAAAATCCAAACAATTTTCAGAAGATTATGAAAACTACTTTTTGGGTACAAATGAAAAACCTAAGAGTGATGATCCTAAATATAAGCGTAATAATAATATTTATGAATATAAGTATAAACCTAAAAGCCCATCAAAAAAATGATAGTATTTTCCCTTATGTTAGACAACTTATACAATATCAATTTATAAGGGAGTATTTAGATTTTAGCAGCTTGGATTCTGTGAGTTTAATGAAAGAATTAGCGTGGTCAAGAATGATTCAGAGGATTGAAATTGTGCCTGTAACATTAAATGATTTGCTGATAGAAGGTAAGATGTATAAAATAACATTTGATAGCTTTATTAGTGAGCCTAAAAAGTATATTGTTTGGATTAATGATAATGCCTACTATACAGTAGCATATAGGTTAAAAGGTTTTCGGGAAAATGATTATCCCGCATTTAGGGAAACAATTCTGTTAAAATATTATCGTTTAGCAATAAATCCTATTGCTATCTTACATTGGAAACGGCAATTTTTATTTAAAAAATGGGGAATAGCAGGCATGATTCCAGAAAAATGGTCGGGATATTTGTTAAATGACTTAATCCAACAAAGTGAAGTAGATTTTGATTGCCTTGAGAATGCGTACCGAAATAAAGGTGAAAAATACTGTGATTGTCTTATTTCTTATGAAAAAGAGTTCCAAAATATGAATTTCATTTCCACTGCACCACCACCTCGAAATGCAAAAGAATTGAGAGAAAAAGAAATTATGGGAAAATTTCACTATGAAGAAAATCCATATTATCCGATTAGAAATAGATTTCCAAATGTAGAGATAGAAAAAAGGTATGAATAATGGCAGTTTTGTTCTATTTTCCGCCGCTGTTGGTGCTTTTAGTCGAATGGTTGGTGAGCTGGGTCGAACCAAGATGACATCAACAACGAAAAAGAAGAAATCACAAATTCAATTACGCACCTGCAAAAGCAGAAA
Source organism: Bacteroidota bacterium (assembly GCA_013298365.1). Lineage (GTDB taxonomy): Bacteria > Bacteroidota > Bacteroidia > J057 > J057 > JAAFHL01. The sequence continues at coordinate 1,785 of JAAFHL010000547.1, forward strand.
AAATGCTTACTGTAAATAAAAAAGGCAAAATGGAGTACTGACAAAAACTTTTGCCCTCGTATTGCTTCAAAATACCCGTAATTTCACAAAAACTAAAAAATCCCTATTTCTCCACAAAAACTTGTTTTTTTCAGTAAAAAAGTGTACTTTTGCATACATTTTTAATGAAACTTATTTATTAAAATAATCACTACGAAATACATAGTATGGATTTAGAAAACGATTACTCCGCCAGTAATATTCAGGTCTTAGAAGGCATAGAACACGTCCGCAAACGTCCTGCCATGTATATTGGAGACGTAGGCGAAAGAGGGTTGCATCATTTGGTATATGAAGTCGTGGATAACTCGATAGATGAAGCACTTGCGGGGCATTGTTCGGACATCACCGTAACAATTCATGCAGATTATTCCTTGTCTGTCAAAGACAACGGGCGGGGAATTCCAGTAGATGTGCATGAAAAAGAAGGAATCTCTGCCCTCGAATTGGTTATGACGCGCTTGGGTGCAGGGGGCAAATTTGACAAAGATACTTACAAAGTTTCAGGCGGTTTGCATGGCGTTGGGGTTTCTTGTGTGAATGCACTTTCTACTCGTTGCGAAGTGCATGTGCATAGAAATGGCAGATTATATTATCAAGCCTACGAAAAAGGCGTTGCGCAAGCACCTGTGATACAAATCGGAACAACCGACTACCGTGGAACAGAAACCCGTTTTTATCCTGATGGCAGCATTTTCACCACAACAGAGTTCAAATTTGATACCTTAGCATCTCGTTTACGAGAATTGGCTTTCTTGAATAGAGGTATTACCATTATTATCACAGATGAGCGTGAAATGGCAGCAGAAATTGAGGTAAAATCTGATGATGTAAATAGCCCATTTCTCACAAAAGTCTTTCATTCTGATGGCGGCTTAGTTGAATTTGTTCGGTATTTAGATTCTAACAGAGACCCACTCCATAATCCGCCTATTTATTTGAGTGGTGCGTCAGAAGATGGTAGCACGCCGATAGAATTAGCGATTCAATATAATACTTCTTATAATGAAAATATTCACTCGTATGTAAACAATATTAGTACGCATGAAGGAGGAACACACGTTATTGGTTTCAAAAAAGCCCTTACTCGTACCCTAAAATCGTATGCAGAACATGAAGGTTTGCTCAAAAAAGTAAAAGTAACCATTTCTGGGGAAGATTTTAGAGAAGGTTTGACGTGTATTATTTCGGTAAAAATTGCTGAACCACAATTTGAAGGACAAACAAAAACAAAATTGGGTAATAGTGATGTTGCGGGGATTGTGGAAAGTATTGTAAATCGTCAGTTGGCTATTTATTTAGAGGAAAATCCTAAAATTGGGCAAAAAATTGTTCAAAAAGTAATTTTGGCTGCCGAAGCTCGTTTTG
>JAAFHL010000548.1 GCA_013298365.1 Bacteroidota bacterium
ACAAATTTCTATCTCCTCCTCCATCAAAATACGAAAAGAAATGCCTTGACTATTTTCTTCGGTCATTATCACTTCCTGAAGCGACTGCTGAATGACATCAGAAGCGTAAAAATGCGTATATATGCTTGGACGACAACTAATTTCATTAAAAAAGATAAGCTCTTTGATGGTTATATCTAATTTACATACACTTTTGTCTATCAAATTTACGTATTTTTTCATCTCTGCTAAACCTATACCTTCCATATTTACCAAATTTACTAGCCCCAAAATCGAAGTAAGAGGACCTCTCAAATCGTGCGAAATTTTATAGGTAAGCATATCTAATTCCATTTTTTTCTCTTTTAGTGCAGTTTCTACCGCAACTTGCTGACTAATATCGTCAATATTGAGCATATAGTAGTCGCTGTTGCCTATCTGTGGCTTTTGTAACACCATTTCTGTGTCAAAAGTAGTTTTATTTTGACGTTGTCCCTTCACGCAAAAAGTTTGTGGGGGGAAATTGCGTTTTGACCAACTTGCCTCAAAAATATCTTTATCATTTTTGTAGAGCAAAGACAGGATTGACTTACCCATTAATTCGCTTCTATTAAAGCCCCAAATGTCTTCAATATGTTTATTGACTGCTACAATTTCCCCTTCGTTGTTGAGCAAAATGACACCATGCCCTATAAAGTCTATTACATTTTGAATATTTCTCAACTGCGAGAAAATACATGTCTTTGAGTTATTTCCTTTTGACCATATACTTTTCCGAAATGCGCAAATCTGCGGCAAAAACGAATCTAGAAACTTACTGAATATATGAGAACTAAATCGAGGTATTTGAGTAGTATAAGTAGCTCCTAGTATAATACCCATGTTAAATTGTGAAAAATGATTAAGAAGTTGTTTGAACATACAAATTTGATTAATAGTTAAGCGTTGCAAGTTGTTTCCCTTTGAAATACGCTACAAAATTACATGGAGAAAATTGGGATTTAGCCCTATTTCGACAAATGACATTTATAGGGAGATAAATGGCTGATTTTAGCCTATTATTAATTGAGTACCTTATCCTGTTGTCAAAAATCGAAGAAAAGACAACAATTATCTAAACCTAAAAGACAAAAATCATATATTTATATAGATGTAAATAACTAAACACCTACATATATCTACCTATTTACATATTACCCATTATCGAAATTTATTTATTTCAACTATTTTATTACATTATTTTTTGACAAAAATGCTGTTTTATCTCCCAAAAAAACTTATTTTTGCGTCTTATTCAACAGTATAAAGGCAAGATTTTTGCTATTACTTTTTGTTATTTATAGTAGACTTTACTTATAGATACCTTATTTTACACATCATTTAATTGTTATTACTATGTATGGAATTGTAAATAAAGCTATTCAAGATTTATTGACAAGTCAATTTGGCGAGGAGACATGGGAAAATGTGAAAAGCAGGAGTGGAATAGATGCTGATTATTTCATTAGCAATGAACCTTATAACGATGATATAACATTCAAGTTAGCGGTTGCTGCATCAGAAGTATTAAATATTTCGGTAGGAGATGTACTCATTGTTTTTGGCGAATTTTGGATATTAGATACCGCAAAATTAAAATATGGCTATTTGATGGAGTCGGGCGGACCTAATCTTAAAGATTTTCTCATCAATTTGCCCAACTTTCACAACCGAATCATGCTTATTTATCCCAAATTGACTCCGCCAGAGTTTCAAGTTTCGGATATTACGAATAATAGTATTTATATACACTATTTTTCCAAAAGAGAAGGCTTACAAGAATTTGTAAGAGGCTTATTGCAAGGTTTAGGCAAGTTTTTCAATACAACTGTTGAGATAGAACTCATACAAAGCCGTAACAATGGCAGTTCGCATGAAATTTTTAAAGTAAGTTGGTAATTCACTCATTTTCAAACATGTATAAAGCTTTCCTTTTTCTTTATCACAATTTGAAACCATGTTTCCTTTTTTTATTATTTTCAATAAAAAAATGAAAATCGTACAAATAGGGAAAAGTTTGGAAAAATTGAACCCTAGCCTTCTTCAAGAAGATACGGCTTCTATCTTAGAAATTACTCGCCCACATTTTGACAATACTGATTTTGAAAAGATAAAAACACTTTCTAATCAAGTAGTTGTCCTTACCCTAAAAAACAAAATACCGGTTCAACTTAGGGGGCAGTTTTTATATCTACCTGAAAATGACCATTTGATTTTTTTAGGCTCACCGTGGTTTTATAGTATAGAAGACCTCAAAAAACATCAATTAGTACTCAACGATTTTGCTATCCATGATTCTATCATAGACCTGCTGCACATACTCAAAACCCAAGAAATTGCGTATGAAGACACAAATACCTTGTTTCAAACGGTAAAAAAACAGAAAGACGAATTAGCAAAACTTTCCTTGATTGTAGAAGAATCTATCAATCCTGTAATTATAACTGATAAATATGGCGATATAGAATGGGTTAATAAATCTTTTGAGCAACTTACAGGCTATCCATTAAAAGACATTGTAAAATTGCGCCCAGGCATGATATTGCAAGGTCCCGAAACAGATAGAGAAACCATTCTCTATTTGAGTGATTGTATAAAAAAGGGATTGCCTTTTCAGTGCGAAATTGTAAACTATACAAAGGATAAACGCCCTTATTGGATAGCAATTATGGGGCAGCCTATTTTTGACAAAAAGGGAAACATCATCAATTACTTTGCCATAGAAGAAGACATTACTGAGCGTAAATTAGCACAAGAAAAACTCAAATATAGCGAAGAAAAATACAGGAGCATCATCGAAAACATGGAATTGGGTTTGATGGAAGTAGATACAAAGGGAGATATTATCTATCCTTATCCTCGTTTTTGTACATTAGTGGGTTATAGAGCCGAGGAACTCATTGGCAAAAATGCCTTAGATTTGTTGGTTCCGCCTGCATATCAAAGCATTTTGACACAGCAATCAAAAGACAGAGAAAACGGCAAAGCAGGCACGTATGAAGTCCCCTTAATACATAAAAATGGACAACTAATATGGTTATTGATTAGTGGGGCACCGATTTATGATGAAAGAGGAAATATAAAAGGCTCAATAGGGATTCATTATGATTTAACGGAAAGAAAAAATTTAGAAGAAAAACTTGCCCTCGCAAAGCAGGTAGCAGAAGAAGCA
>JAAFHL010000549.1 GCA_013298365.1 Bacteroidota bacterium
ATTTAGCCCCCAAAAAAGGTCAAGTTTAAAATGCTTATTTATATCAACCATTTGTCCTACTTGAACACCTGGGCGCAAGGCAAAACGTTCTCCTTTTCCAATGTACTTATAAGAGGCTAAGCCAGAGAAATCCTCATCACGTATTTCTCCGCCGCCAGAAGCCTGAAAAAAAGCATGATAGTAGCGTAAATAAGGCGCAACATAAAAACCAGGTGCTTTTGTTTCTATGTTCAAATGATAAAAACGAACTTCGGGTGTGAGCGAAAACGCATTTCCATAAATAGTTTCTGCATCACGTACATTTCTCGCTCCTCCAATATTGATGCGAAAATAAGGATTTGCAAGTTTTTGATGAGGTGCATAACTCGCATTAAGTTGCACTGAAAATGTGGGTTTGATAAAATATTCATAACCAAAGGCTATGTTTTTCAATAGCAAAGACTGCGGACGAAATTTTACAACACTTTGCGCCGATAAAAAAGAAAAAATAACAAGGAAGCATGGGAGTAGAATTTGTTTCATGTAAGTAAAATTTGTGGTATTTACTTGTAAGACGAAAAAAGATAGTTTTTAGCTGCACAATTGTTTAGAGAAATAAAATAGCGACATACACACGAATGTATATGTCGCCATTGTCTATATTAACCCTTTGAACGGGCGTAGCCCTTCAAAGCGGTTCTCTTTATTTCAATTGTTCCGCAATTTCTGCCTGAATAAATTCGACAAATTCTGCAATCGTTTTTGTGCCTAAATCGCCTTCTTTGCGGCGGCGTACAGAAACGGCACGATTTTCCATTTCTTTTTCACCTACTACCAACATATAAGGATATTTACCCACTTCAGCATCACGAATTTTCTTGCCAATTTTCTCACTTCTTTCATCTATGATGGCACGTATTCCATTGTTTTTCAAGATGTTTACGACCTCATGTCCGTAGGCTTCAAATTTTTCACCAATGGTCATAACAACAACTTGTTCAGGGGTAAGCCACAATGGGAAATCGCCGCCTGTATGTTCTATCAATACCGCAATGAAACGTTCAAGCGAGCCAAATGGCGCACGATGTATCATTACAGGACGATGTTTTTGGTTGTCGTTGCCTACATATTCCAACTCAAAGCGGTTTGGAAGCTGATAATCAACTTGAATAGTTCCAAGTTGCCACTTTCTGCCAAGCGCATCACGCACCATAAAGTCTAATTTTGGTCCATAAAAAGCAGCTTCGCCCAATTCTGTAACGGTAGGAAGTCCTTTTTCCGCTGTTGCCTCAATGATAGCATTTTGCGCAATTTCCCATTGTTCATCTGTGCCAAAATATTTGGTTTGATTGTCTGGGTCTCTTAGCGAAATTTGTGCTACATATTCTTTAAAATCTAAGACTTTAAAAATATATAAAACAATGTCTATCACCTTTTTAAACTCCTCCTTTACTTGGTCAGGGCGGCAGAAAATATGTGCATCATCTTGGGTAAAACCTCTTACACGAGTCAAACCATGTAATTCGCCGCTTTGTTCGTAGCGGTAAACTGTACCAAATTCTGCCAAACGTAAAGGCAGTTCTTTGTAAGAACGAGGACGAGACGCAAAAATTTCGCAGTGATGTGGGCAATTCATTGGTTTCAACATAAATTCTTCGCCTTCTTCGGGTGTGCGAATGGGTTGAAACGAATCTTTGCCATATTTTTCCCAGTGTCCTGATGTTTCATACAATTGTTTGCTACCAATATGTGGCGTTACAACTTGCTGATAACCATATGCTTCTTGCACTTTTTTGAGGAAATCTATCAAAGTTTCACGCAAACGAGTGCCTTTTGGCAACCAAAGGGGCAAACCTTTTCCTACTTTTTCCGAAAAAGCAAAAAGCTCTAATTCCTGCCCGACTCTACGATGGTCACGTTTTTTGGCTTCCTCAATGCGCATCATATATTCGTCCAAATCTTTTTGTTTCAAAAAAGAAATGCCATATATACGAGTAAGCATCTTATTTGCTTGATTTGCACGCCAATACGCACCCGCAGTTGCAGTAACTTTCATGGCTTTGATGACATTGGAATTAGGAATATGCGGTCCACGACACAAATCCACAAAATTACCTGAATAATAGAAGGTGATACTGCCATCTTCCAAATTCTCAATTAATTCTGTTTTGTAGGGATTGCCCGCATAAACGGCTAATGCTTCTGCTTTTGAAACTTCTTTACGAACAAAAGTTTCTCCCGATTTTGCTAACTCCAAAAACTTCTTTTCTATTTTCTCAAAATCGTCAGAACCAAAGGCTTTTCCCTGAAAATCAACGTCATAGTAAAAACCATTTTCTACGGGAGGTCCAATCGTAAGCAAAGCATCTGCATAAAAAAACAAAATTGCTTCTGCCATGATGTGCGCAGAGGAGTGCCAAAGTGTCTTTTTCCCTTCGTCATCATTCCATGTAAAAATACGAATAGCGGCATCTTCCGTAATTGTGCGATTGAGTTCCTGTATGTTACCATTTACCTCAATCGCTAAGGCAACTCGTGCCAAGCCCTCCGAAATACTTTGGGCAATTCCTAAGCCCGTAACCCCGCTTTCATAATTCCTGATGGAATTGTCGGGGAGTGTGATGTTGATTTGCATGAATACAAAATTTTACCTGCCACGTACAGTTGTGGCAAATATGGGGCAAATATAGTGATTTTTTTGTAAAATCTCACTCATAACTCCGTAGTTTTTCTTGTAATTTCACGAAATCTTCGGGCAATTCGCTGTCAAAAGACATTCTTTCATTTGTGTGTGGGTGCGTAAAGCCTAATGTTTTGGCATGAAGAGCTTGTCTTTTCATGATTTCGAGGCAGGTATCTACAAAATGTTGTGATTTTTTGGTGTGTTGTCCTGCGAGTTGTTTGTCGCCACCATAAAATCCATCGCCCATAAGGGTATGACCAATGTGTTTCATATGCACACGTATCTGATGCGTGCGCCCTGTTTCCAAATTGCATTGTACAAGGGTGGCAAATCCGCCATATCTTTCCAATACTTTGTAGTGTGTAACAGCGTATTTCCCTTGTTCTTCATTGTCGTAAATGGTAAAAACTTTCCTATCTTTTGCGCTGCGCCCAATATAGCCTGTAATTGTACCTTCGTCTTGCTTCACGTTTCCCCAAACGATGGTATAATAGAGTCTGTCTGTAGTTTTGTCAAAAAATTGTTT
>JAAFHL010000055.1 GCA_013298365.1 Bacteroidota bacterium
TTTAGGGCGCATAGAAGGTGAGATTACCATTGTTGATGGACAGATTTTTGTAGCAAAAGTAGATAAAAAAGGCAATATTGTTATCACAAATAATGGGCAAAAAAAAGCTCCTTTTGGCGTATATGCACACATCAAAGCATGGCAAAGTTTTGATTTTGGGGTCAATATAAACACAGATGATGCACACAAAAATATGGGACATATTGAGGGCGTGAAAATTTCGCAAAAAGTAAGTTTAGGGCTGCCTGCGAAAGAATAACAATTTATAGCATATTTAATTTCCCGCAGATTTTCGCAGAAAACAAAAATCTGCTAAAATCTGCGGTTCAATCTGTGTTCATCTGCGAGAAATCAAAGCCCTTTTTGACGTTTCACCGCCGCAATCAACTTAGGCACAACATCAAACAAGTCGCCTACTACGCCATAATCTGCGATTTTGAAGAAAGGAGCTTCTCCGTCTTTATTGATAACGATAATTGTTTTGGAAGAAGAAACGCCTGCCAAGTGCTGAATTGCGCCTGAAATCCCAATCGCAAAATAAACGTTAGGCGAAATTTGAATCCCTGTTTGTCCTACATGCTCATGATGTGGTCTCCAACCAATGTCTGCCGTAGGTTTAGAACATGCAGTTGCCGCACCCAACAAACCCGCTAATTCTTCAATCATGCCCCAATTTTCAGGACCTTTCATGCCTCTACCTGCCGACACTACAATATCTGCTTCTGTAAGCGAAATCCCTGCTGATGCTTTGACCAATTCTTTTGCCACAGCGTCCAAAGTGCTTGCTTCTGCGGAAAAATTAAATGCCTCAATTGCACAATCCATAGGATTTTCAGCAACATGATAGCCATTTGTTTTAACGGTAACAACAATGCTTGTTTTTGTCGTTTCAAATGCCTCAACGCCTTTTCCCGAAAAAGCGAAACGAGAAGATGCAAAATTGTGGCTCACATCGGGCAAAGCAACTGCACCTGAATAAGCTGCTGCATCTAATTTCACCGCTACACGAGGCGCAATCGCACGTCCATTGTAGCTTTGCGCCATGATAACCGCCTTTGCATCAATACTTTTCGCTACCGCCGAAACCGCAGCAGCATAAGCTGTATTAGCAAAGGCATTGAGTTGTGGGTCAGAAATCGTGTAAACCTTGCTTACGCCGTATTCTCCCAATTTTTTGAGTTCTTCCTCAGCCACATTGCCCACAGAAACGGCTACACATTGCGTTCCCATAGCCTTTGCCAAGTCGTATCCGTAAGTAGCCGCTTCAAAAACTGCTTTTTTGAAGTGATTATCGGAATGTTCTGCGAATATAAGTACCATATTTTGTTAGTTGAAAATTTATAGTTAAAAGTGAAAAGTTGTGTTCAACAAATGTTTATATCATGTTTATCTTTTGCTTCTTCTATTTTTTCGCCTTCAAAATTATATTCTCCTTGTTGTTTTCCATCAGCATTACATAATTCAAAAGAGCCTGTTTTGAAATCAATAGAAAGATATATTTTATTTTGTCCAATGCCTGCTTCAAAGATATCTTTACCATAATTCCATTTTTCTACATCTGATTTTTGATAATAATTAAGTTCTGCAATAAATTTACCTATCTCCTTATTTATTGCAACTCTATCTTGGTATGTTTTTACTTTTGCTATTTGTTCTTTATAATTATAGGCTTTTAGTATTTGGACAGCCACATTTTTCATTGGGAAATATTCATGAGTTGGTTTCCATTGCGAAAAATTAAATTTTTCATATTCTTTTTGGTATAAAGAAAGGATACCACCTGTTTTTTCATTTGTTAGTTGAAATACCTCTTTTATATTTTGTCTAAATGATTCTATAAACCATAAACTATTAAGTTGTTCTACACTTTCAAGACAAGGAAAATTTTCTATTGTTGCTTTTTCATTTGATTTTGTTTTAATAATTGAGATATATTTTATAAAATCTGGGCAATAAATACTATAAATTTCCTCATTAGGATATTTTAGTTTCTGCTCAAACATTGCCGACAATATGGTATAAGTTACAATGTCTGTATGATATATACCTGAGAAATGACAAATATTCAAATAGTCATAACTAAAATTATGAGAAAATTTTGGTTCTATACATTGCTCATCATTCAAAAAATTATTAAGTTTACGTAATGAAAGAATTAATTTTTCTTCTGCAAACTCATCTGGAAAAGAAATTTTCTCATCTTCTAAATCAGTATATACCTTATTAATTGATGTCAATAAACTTCTTTTCTTTATAATATCATCTCCTTTCGCAAATATTGTTTCTATTATTTTTATAAGATAAGTTACTATTTGAATATCTCCAAATAGGGCTTGTTTTTGCTCAAATATATGTTCATTTAGAAAGAATTTCATTTTTTAATGTATATCTAATAAAATATCTGTATCTGTATTTATTTGGTCAAAAAAACCTTCAATACCTTTTTTTCTTAGCTCTCGATAAGAAATAATACCTTCTTGATTAATGGGAATTTGATAAAAATCCGCCACCATTTCCTGCATATTCATCGCATAATAATAAATTTTCACTTTTTCGGCATCTATTTTCCCTTGCTTTGTGGCGACTCTAATTCCATTCAACACATGGTCGCTGTGCGTTTCTATAATCAACTGCACACCGCCTTGCGCTGCAATCGCCATCAGTTCCCCCAATTTTGATTGCGCTCTTGGGTGTAAATGCGCTTCTGGATTTTCAATAATGACTAAGTCGCCTGGCTCTGAAATGAGAATAGCCGTAACGACAGGAAGTGTGTAAGTGATGCCAAAACCTACATGCTTGGGCGTAAATTCGCTTTCTGTACCATATTTATAGCTTAGTTTGTAGCGATTTAAAGCTGAATCGTATTGAGTGCGTACTTTTATATTAGGACTGATAAAAGACATCCACGCATTGATTTGTTCAGATAAAGCTAAAGCATATCCACCCTCTTTCACAAGATTAAAACCCTCTACTGTGCATTTATTATTTCCATACTTATAAAGGTATTCTATACAAAATTCTCCTTTTTTACCTAAATCTTTATATTCAAGTTCTCCCTGCGAAGCCGAATATGAAGGCTCTTCTGGGGAAATTCTATCTGCTGATAAATACCTAAAATGGCGCAAATCATATAATTGAGATTTTCCGTTATTGGTTGAAAGATTTTTAATAAATTTTTCCCCAATAAACGTTTTATCCCCATTTTCATATATACAATCGAAAATATAATGTTCTGAACCTGCATCAGATTGAAAGGCGATTTCAATATCATAACTTTCCGCACTTTTACATAAAATCTCTTTTTGAGTTCCCATATCCGTCCATTTTCCCTTTAAATCTAATTGTCTTAGTGTGTTTTCTCGTAGGTTATAGGATTGTTGAAGCAACAATAAAGCTTCTATTAAAGATGATTTTCCTACACCATTGATACCTGTAAGCAAATTGAGGTTAGACATTTCCATAGAAATATCTTTCAAGGATTTAAAGTTTTTTATGTGGATATGTGAAATCATTTTCCGATTGTATTAATCATGTTAAACAAATATTTTTTTATATTTTGGGGTGTACTTGGTTGAATAAAATATAATAACAATGAATACTCATAAGCTTTTCTTTGATAGGAAAGTGGAAGTTGGTCTATATTTTTACCTGTAAATTTGTCTGCAAAAAAATATAAATCAGTTAAGATAAGCGTTTTATCCACAAAAAATTCTCTTATTGCATTAAAGCGTTCTATTCCTTCTACGAGCAACCATTTATCATTAATATCTACTTCAAAATAAAAAGGTGGCAGAGGAATATTAACCAAAAGTGATTCTATAAATCTACTTTTTTGCCCATTAGTCCAACCCCGTCTTTTATGAAATAAATCCTCCATTATTAAGATTTCTTCTCGATGTATTCTTCTAATAATTCCCCACAAAGCAAAATGCCTTTCAACAATATCCATTTTTCCTATTTCAATATACTTATCAATTACACCATTTTCTGCTTCAATATTATTGTCCTCATAAAAAGATATTTCTACAGGAATGTCAATATTTTTAAGCTGATTTATATCTATATCTGCATTTTTAAAAACAGTATTTATGCTTGAAATAAGTACATCTAAGTCATTTTTTTCAAAATCAGGCTTGTCAAATGTACCATCTTCATTTTTGAGACGCAACACAACAAACTCCTGATTTGGAATAATAAACTTATCTATATTCTGAGAAAATCGTATAATTTGATAATTATTTTCTCTTTTATAAATTAAATAATCTCCATATTCTATTTTAACAAGATTAGAAGACTGTCTTTTATATTCCTTTTCAGAAAAATACAAAGAGCCTTCACTTTCTGAAATAATTTTATCTGTTATAAAATTAGCAGGTGTTAAATACAAAAAACGAGAAGGCGTAGTAGAAAGATATTTTTTTTCTACCACACTTCCCATAAAAATATATGCTAATTCAGCTAAAATCATATCTTAATCATTCTGCTTTCGCATTGAAAATGCTATTTTATCCATTCTTGGCGGATTTGCTAAGTCAAAACCATACACAATGCTATTGAGATAAGTCGCTGCTGCAAGCCTTTCTTCAAGCGAACGAGAACGCCAATAAGCAAGCTTATGGGCTGCTTCTTGATGTGTTTGCCGCTTAAAAGCCGTTCTATCCATACGAAATGAAAAATCTTGTGCCATATTATTGCTAACTTTCCACTCTCAATTATCCACTTTCAACTCAAATAAACCCCTTTCCATGCAGCGCATCAGCCAATTTCTCGCTATCATCTACCGAAAAATACTGGCAACTTCCCTTTGCGGGTGGGTAGCTATATGCAGTTGTTACAACACCTGCACCTACTTTTGTAGGAGCAATCACAGCGAGTGGCTTTGTACGGGCAGACATAATGCCACGCATGTTCGGAATACGCCATTCTGCGATTCCTTTTTGACAGCTTACAACTACGGGAAATTTGCTATCTACAATTTCTACGCCGCCATCTACTTCTCTTTCAAAGGTTGCGCTGCTGTCGCCTGTCAAAGTCATTTTTGTGGCAAAAGAAACCAAAGGCATATTGAGCATTTCGGCTACCATGCCTGGCACCATACAACCATTGTAATCTATGGATTCTTTTCCCATAAAAATAATGTCATAGCCTTTGTCTTTTGCGTAAGCTGCAATTTGTTCGGACACAAAATACGCATCTGTGGGCTGTGCATCTATGCGAACCGCATCATTTGCGCCAATGCTCAAAGCCTTGCGCAAGGTAGGATCAACTTCTGTACCACCTACCGAAATAACAGTAATTGTGGCAGTTTTTCCTTCTTCTTGAAAGCCAATCGCACGAGACAAACCAAACTCATCATACGGATTGATGATAAAAGTTACCCCTGTCGCATTCAAAGACTTGCCATCAGCAGCAAATTGAATTTTGGTGGTAGTATCGGGTACGTGGCTGATACAAACTAATATTTTCATTTTTTTATTTTTTCTCGCAGATGGCGCAGATAAAAGCGGATTTCGCAGATATTTTTGGTGGCGCAAAATTACAAATAAAAACGGTTTAGGCAAAGATTTGTTTGAAAAAAAGTTATGCAAGCATACTATTTTTTAAAAGAATATATATTTTCCGACTTTTTATCAAAATATCATGGGAGAATTGTTATATTCTTGTATATTTGTACCATACCTCCTATTTCGTTTTACAATATCATAACAAAATAGCATTAAGGTATTGGTTATCAGCTCATTTAGTTTTAACAAACAATACAAGACCTGTTATGAATTTTTTTGAACGTTATCAATTTGACCGCAACACAGACCGAATCGGAAAAGGCGGATTTGGAGAGGTTTATCGTGCTTTTGATACCTTATTGCATCAAAATGTTGCCATTAAATTTTACCCTCGTGAAGAAGGACAAGAAAAATATGGGGTAATAGATGAGATGAGAACGGCTATTAAGCTGCATCACCCCAATATTGTGCGGGTGTTTGATGCCGATATAGTGGAAGTTGTGGACAATTTTGGCAAAAAACATGTCAATGAAGTGGGCATTATGGAGTTGGTGGAAGGCGGAAGTCTTCGGGATTTTATAGATTCAAAACCCTCTATTGCACAAGTAAAGGCAGTAGTGGTAGGTATGATGAAGGGCTTGGAATATCTTCATACTCATAACATTATACACAGAGACCTCAAACCTGCAAACATTCTCATCAAATATGAAAATGGGATTCCTGTGCCTAAAATTGTGGATTTTGGCATTAGCAAGCAAAGTTCTGGCGACCAAACTTCCCGCACAGGCGTTATAGGTACTTACGAGTACATTGCGCCCGAAATGTTGGACGTAGATACATATGGCGCAAATGGCAAAATCATGACAAACGTGGATTTATGGTCTTTTGGAGTCATGTTATATGAGATTTTCACAGGTGGAGAATTGCTCTCGTAGATTTGGTATGACAGAGGGACAGATTATTGCTAAAATACTGGGCGCGAATAAGTTGGACAAATTAGAAACGATTCCACAGCCTTATAAAACCATTATACAACGCTGTTTGATTCGTAATGCCGCAGAGCGAAAAAGTACAATGACAGATTTGCTGCATTTATGTGAGCAAAATCCTGTTTCTCCCTCGCCTATTCAAGAACAACAAACACAAATTCAACCGAATAGACCTTCTCCTCAAACGCAGGCTCATCAGCAGCAGCAAGTACCTCGCACACAAGCTCCTAAGCCACAACCGCAAATATATGGAAGTCAGGCTGCACAAGGCAATATACAGTTGGTAAAGGCAAATGTGGGTTCTCGCCTTTTTGCTTGGCTGATAGATGGGGTCGTTAGTGGACTTGTTTTTGTCGCTACCATGCTTATCCTCACAGGTGATATTGAAAAAGAAGATAATTTTTCCTATTTTGTAAGTATTGGGCTTATGTATCTTTATTTTATGTTGAAAGATGGGGCAAATGGTGGTAGCCTGGGCAAGAGAGCTATGGGGCTATCTGTCTTACATATCGCAAGTAATGAACCGATAGGTTATGGACGGTCATTTTTGCGAAACATTCTTTATCTTATTCCCTTACTCAATTTTTTAATCTTTTTTATAGATGCAATTATGCTTTTTGCCGATTCTAATAGCAGAAGATTGGGCGATGCAATGGTAGGAACAATCGTTGTAGAGAAAAAATATTTGTAATTTTGTATAAGCTAAAAAGCTGTCAAGTTAATGGAACTTGACAGCTTTTTATAAAAAATATTTAAATTACGCACGCAAAGCAGCCTCTAATTTATCAATCAAAGACTTGTTTTGTTTTTCAAGTGTATTTTGAATGTGGAAAGTCTTTGGAGCAACTTTAATAGCGCGTCTGCGTCTTGCTGCACGAGAGCGCAAAGATAATTTACGTGTAGAAAACTTCTTGGGCATATTCTAATGAATAAATGGTAAACGTTATTGTATATTTGAGGGTGCAAAAGTAATGCTTTTTTTCAAATTAGCAAAAAATATATGTAAAAAATAGAAAAATAATATTACTTTCGGGTCGAAAATAACTTATTTTTTGCCAAAGCTAAGCGATTTTCAACAGCGAAGTCCTTATTTTATGCTGCGTTTATCTACAAAAATAAATCAATTACAATGAAAACATATTTTTTAAGCATAATCATTTTGCTTTTAGCTGCTTGTCAAAACAATACAAAGCCCGCAGAAAAAGTAGCTATTCAAGATGTCCATAGTTATGCTAACCCGCAAGAAGCGGTTGTTAAGCATCTAGACTTGGATATTCATGTCAATTTTGAAGAAAAAATCTTGGAAGGTTGGGCAAATATTAGTATTTCTCATGCAGAAGATGCCAAGCATATCATATTAGATACCAAGCATTTATCTATTCTAAAAGTAGAAATTTCTGATGGTGAAGGCAAAAAATCCCAAGCACATTTTACCTTAGGAAAAGAAGATGCTATTTTGGGTACGCCGCTAAATGTTGATATTTTACCAAGTACGCAAAAGGTTCATATTCAATATGCTACCTCGTCCGAAGCTGATGCCTTACAATGGCTTAGTCCTGCACAAACCGCAGGAAAGCAACACCCTGTTTTGCTTACACAATCTCAGGCTATCAATGCTCGTACTTGGGTGCCGATTCAAGATGGTCCAGGGATTCGTTTTACTTATTCTGCCAAAGTTTCTGTACCCAAAGAACTTATAGCCTTGATGAGTGCCGAAAATCCTACCACAAAAAATGCCGAAGGGATTTATAATTTCCGCATGTCGCAGCCCATTCCTGCCTATTTGCTTGCGTTGGCAGTGGGTGATTATCAATTTTTGCCCATTAGCGGGCGGGTAGGCGTATATGCAGAGCCAATTATGTTAGAAAAATGTGCAAATGAGCTGGCAGAAACAGAGAAAATGGTTGTTTTGGCGGAGTCTATGTATGGAAAATATGCTTGGGAGCGTTATGATGTCATTGTTTTGCCCCCAAGTTTTCCTTTTGGGGGTATGGAAAATCCTCGATTGACCTTTGCAACCCCTACCATTATTGTAGGAGATAAGTCTTTGGTTAGCTTGATTGCGCATGAGTTGGCACATTCTTGGTCTGGCAATTTGGTTACAAATGCGACTTGGGACGATTTTTGGCTAAATGAAGGTTTTACCGTTTATGTAGAAATGCGGATAATGGAGGCATTAAAAGGGCATAATTATTCAGAAATGCTCACAACTTTGAGTAGACAAGAATTGGACCTTGCCTTGTCCGATTTGAAAGAAACGCCTGATGATACCCATTTAAAATTGAATCTCAAAGGGCGCAATCCTGATGATGGCGTTACGGATATTGCCTACGTAAAAGGCTATTATTTTCTGCGTTTATTGGAAGAAACAGTAGGTAGAGATAAATGGGACCCTTTTTTAAAAGCTTATTTTACCGAAAATGCTTTCAAATCTATGACAACCGAGCTATTTTTGGAACGATTAAACACATTGCTTTCTGCTGAACAAGCGCAAAAAGTCAATATTAACGAATGGGTGTATGGTGCTGGCCTGCCTCAAAATTGCCCAATACCAAACTCTCCCTATTTTGGCAAGGTAGAATCGGCTTTATCTGTCTATTTTACAGATGAAAAAAATGTTATCATTACAGAAAAATGGAGTACGCATGAATGGCTGCATTTTCTGCGTAGCCTCCCCACAAACATAGATGCCTCGAAAATGGCACGATTAGATGCAGATTTTCATTTTACACAAAGTCAAAATCCTGAAATTCAATGTGTTTGGTATGAGTTATCGCTTCGTTATAAATATACGGCTGCCTATAATGCGGTAGATGTTTTTCTTAATTCAGTTGGAAGACGTAAATTTTTACTGCCTTTATACAAAGAAATGATGAAAACACCCGAAGGAACAGCCATGGCAAAGCGCATTTATGCAAAAGCAAGGGCGGGCTATCATCCTATTTCGTATCAAAGTGTAGATGATATTTTGTCAGGGAAGGAATAAAAGGTATTTATAGCAAAATCCCAAAGCAGTTTTCACTACTTTGGGATTTTTTATATTACCGAAATCAGCAAATATTAATCTTCATATTCTGCTACTTCTTTCTTACGTTTTTTGGTATTGTAAGGCACTTCGATGTTGCGTTCTCTTGCTTCTTGCTTGTCCCCTACTGTAATGTCGTAGAGATTGCGAAGCCCCGTTCCCGCAGGAATAAGGTGTCCTACAATTACATTTTCTTTCAAACCTTTCAAGTCGTCTTCTTTTGCCATCGTAGCAGCTTCTGAAAGAACTTTCGTTGTTTCTTGGAAAGATGCCGCAGAAAGCCAAGATTTTGTACCCAAAGAAGCACGTGTAATACCCATCAAAACAGGATGACATACCGCAGGACGAGCAGGGCGAGCTTCTACGAGTTTTTTGTCTTTACGGCGCAAAGCAGAGTTTTCATCTCTCAACTTACGGCGTGTAATAACTTGTCCTGGTTTGAATACCGCAGATTCGCCTCCATCTTCTACAATAAGTTTGTCAAAAATCCAGGCATTTTCTTCTTGGAAGTCAATTTTATCAACCACTTCTTTTTCGAGGAAAATGGTATCTCCTGCATCTAAAACCTCTACTTTTTGCATCATCTGACGCACGATAACCTCAATGTGTTTGTCATTGATAGGTACACCTTGCATACGATATACTTCCTGAATTTCATTTACAATATAGGCTTGTACAGCACTTGGACCTTTGATAGCCAAAATATCTTTTGGAGCAGTCGCACCATCTGAAAGAATATCTCCTGCCATTACATAGTCACCATCATGCACAAGAATATGTTTTGCAACAGAAATCATGTATTTTTTCTCATCAGCCCCATCAGGTGAAGTTACATATACCTCTCTGCTACCACGTTTGATACCGCCAAGACGAATAATCCCTTCAATCGCACTTACAACCGCAGGATTTGAAGGATTACGAGCTTCAAACAATTCTGTTACCCTTGGCAAACCACCCGTAATATCCGAAGAACGACCCGAACTACGTGGGATTTTTACCAAAATCTTACCCGCAACGATATCATCTCCATCATTTACAATGATATGTGAACCTACTGGCAAGTTGAAGGTACGAATTTCTTCGCCATATTTGTCCAACATGGTGATAGAAGGCGTAAGCGATTTATCCCTTGACTCAATAATGATTTTCTCCTTATAACCTGTTTGTTCGTCAGAATCTTCATGGAAAGTAATGTTTTCTCTAATATCCACGAAAAGTACTTTTCCTTCAGACTCAGACAAGATAAGCGAGTTATAAGGGTCCCATGCACATATAACATCTCCTTTTGTAATATGAATTTTGTCTTCTATATACAAAGCAGCTCCATACGGCAATTTATTATTGAATACGATACGATTTTGGTCATCAATGATTTTCACTTTACCGCCACGAGAAATAACGATATTTTCGTCATCACGTCTTACGGTACGTACATTTTCAAACTCAACCATTCCGCTAAACTTCGCTACTAATTCGCTATCATTTGCGATACGTTGTGCAGCACCCCCTGTATGGAAGGTACGAAGCGTAAGCTGTGTACCAGGTTCTCCAATAGATTGCGCAGCAATAACGCCTACCGCTTCTCCTTTTTGAACAATTCTGCCCTTAGAAAGGTCTCTGCCGTAGCATTTAGCACACACACCTTGTTTGCTTTCGCAAGTCAATACAGAACGTATATCTACTTTTTCAATGGTACTGTCTTCAATTCTTGCGGCAATTGCTTCGGTAATTTCCTCCCCAGAAGGCAAAACCAACTCACCTGTAAGCGGGTCAATAATATCTTCCAAAGCAACACGTCCCAGTACACGGTCAGACAGTTTTTCTACTACGTCTTCGTTTTGTTTCAAAGCAGAAAGCGCAATTCCTCTTAATGTACCACAGTCATATTCTGTAATAATCATGTCTTGCGCCACATCTACTAAACGACGAGTAAGGTAACCCGCATCGGCTGTTTTCAAAGCCGTATCCGCCAAACCTTTACGCGCACCATGTGTAGAAATAAAGTACTCTAATACCGAAAGACCTTCTTTGAAGTTAGACAAAATCGGGTTTTCGATAATCTCACCCGCAGAACCTTTCAAAGTTTTTTGCGGTTTAGCCATCAAACCCCTCATACCTCCTAACTGACGAATCTGCTCACGAGAACCCCTTGCTCCAGAGTCAAACATCATATAAATGTTGTTGAATCCGTCTTTATCGGTAGCAAGTTGTTTCATCAAGATGTCTGTCAAACGAGAGTTTGTTTTTGTCCAAATATCTATGACCTGATTATAACGCTCATTTTCAGTAATAAGCCCCATATCACGATTCATAAATACCTCTGCAATTTGCACTTCAGCCTCTTTAACAAAGAGTTTTTTCTCAACAGGCACCATTACTTCTGATAAGTTAAAGGTCATACCCGCTTTGAAAGCCTCTTGGAAACCAAGGTTTTTCAAGTCGTCCAAGAAATTAACGGTTTTTACCATACCCGCTTTACGGAAGATTTCGCCAATTACGGAACGAAGGTTCTTTTTCGTAAGCAATGTATTTACAAATCCCATTTCTACAGGAACGATTTTATTTAATAAAACACGTCCTACAGTAGATTCTTGAATATATGTTTCTTGTTGTTTTGTACGCTCATTCATCACAGGCTTACCCAATTCATCAAATTTAGGTAAGCGAATTTTGATGGCAGCATGTTTGGTTACAACACCTTCATTGTAAGCGATTTCCGCATCTTCTACATTTGAAAAGAACATGCCATCTCCTTTTTGATTTGGACGTGTTTTGGTCAAATAGTAAACCCCAAGTACCATGTCTTGTGAAGGAAGTGTAATAGGCGCACCACTTGCAGGGTGAAGAATATTATGACTTGCCAACATCAAAACCAAAGCCTCAAGACATGCTTCGTTACTCAAAGGCACATGCACCGCCATCTGGTCACCATCAAAGTCCGCATTAAAACCTGTACACACAAGTGGGTGAAGCTGAATCGCTTTTCCTTCTACCATTCTTGGCAAAAAGGCTTGAATACCCAAACGGTGAAGGGTTGGTGCACGATTGAGGAGAATCGGATGCCCTTTCATCACATTTTCGAGAATGTCATAAATAGCAGGTTCACGCTTATCCACCAGTTTTTTTGCACTTTTTACGGTTTTAACAGTCCCTCTTTCAATCAATTTACGAATGATAAAAGGTTTGAACAATTCCGCAGCCATGTCTTTGGGAAGCCCACATTCATGCAAACGCAATTTTGGACCTACCACAATTACAGAACGACCAGAATAATCCACCCTTTTTCCAAGCAAATTTTGACGGAAACGACCTTGTTTACCTTTCAACATATCTGAAAGTGATTTCAAAGCACGATTTGACTCAGATCGGACAGCATTCACTTTACGTGTATTGTCTAACAATGAATCAACGGCTTCTTGCAACATACGTTTCTCGTTGCGCAAAATCACTTCAGGTGCTTTTATTTCTATCAACCGTTTGAGACGATTGTTACGAATAATCACACGGCGATACAAGTCATTTAGGTCAGAAGTAGCAAAACGCCCCCCTTCTAACGGAACAAGCGGACGCAATTCTGGTGGAATAACAGGCACAATTTTGAGTACCATCCACTCAGGACGGTTTTCGATACGGCGATTAGCCCCACGAAAAGCCTCTACAATTTTAAGACGCTTCAAGGCATCGTTTTTACGTTGCTGTGAAGTTTCTTTGCTTGCCTTACGGCGAAGTTCATAAGAAAGTGCGTCTAAATCCATTCCAACCATCAACTCCTCTATTGCCTCTGCTCCCATTTTAGCAACAAATTTGTTAGGGTCTTCATTCGGCAACAAATAGTTGTCTTTTGGCAGTTGTTCGAGCATACTAAGATACTCTTCTTCTGTCAAAAAGTCCATTTTGTTTACCCCTTCTGCCTCCATTATACCAGGCTTTACCACAACATAGCGTTCATAGTAAATCAATTGGTCTAATTTCTTAGCGGTAAGCCCTAACAAAGAGCCAATTTTACTTGGCAAAGTTTTGAAATACCATATATGGGCAACAGGAACAACCAAATGAATATGCCCCATACGCTCTCTACGCACCTTTTTCTCGGTTACCTCTACGCCACAACGGTCGCAAACAATACCCTTATAACGGATACGTTTGTATTTTCCGCAATGACATTCGTAATCCTTAACAGGTCCGAAAATGCGTTCGCAAAACAAACCATCTTTTTCAGGTTTGTAAGTACGATAATTAATTGTTTCAGGTTTCAAGACCTCACCATAAGAGCGGTCAAGAATGGTTTCAGGGGAAGCCAAACTGACGATGATACGTCTGAAATCACTGGTAATTTTATGATGTTTCGTTGCTGGAGTCATAAAAATCTATTATTTTTATGGGAATTAAATTTGTGCCTTATAAAGTGCAAATTATATTTTCTATTTCAAATTTTTCCCCTGTTAGACAATGCTTCTTTTATGATAGTTCTTTTTGATAATACGCTACCATTTCTTGAAACAATGCCAATATTTCGTCAATTTTATTAAACCTTCTTAGCATAAATGCTTACCAATAGTTGCATAAATCACTGATATTTTCCCTTATACAACCCTACATCTTTATCTATTTTTATATTTGAGCTTAAGGAGTACTTTGTGTTAGCAAAGTACTCCTTAGTATTTATTAATCCAAAGTAAGTTCAAGTGCCAAACCTCTTAATTCATGAATCAATACATTGAATGATTCAGGAACATTAGGTGTAGGAAGAACATCACCTTTTACAATCGCTTCATATACTTTTGCACGTCCAATCACGTCATCAGATTTTACGGTAAGCATTTCCCTCAAAATGTGAGATGCCCCAAAAGCCTCTAATGCCCAAACCTCCATCTCACCAAAACGCTGACCACCAAATTGCGCTTTACCGCCCAAAGGTTGTTGGGTAATAAGTGAATAAGGTCCGATAGAACGAGCATGCATTTTGTCATCTACTAAGTGACCCAATTTCAACATGTAGATAATCCCTACCGTTGTTTTTGTTTCAAACTTAGTGCCTGTAAGTCCATTATTCAAGTAAGTAAAGCCATATTCAGGAAGTCCTGCTTTTTCCAAATACCCGTTTACATCATCAACGGTAGCACCGTCAAAGATAGGGGTAGAGAATTTTAAGCCAAGTTTTCTACCTGCCAAAGCCAAAATACTTTCATATACCTGACCCAAGTTCATACGAGAAGGTACACCGAGTGGATTCAACACAATATCAACGGGCGTTCCATCGTCCAAAAATGGCATATCCTCTCTTGGAACAATTTTCGCAACAACCCCTTTATTACCATGTCTTCCCGCCATTTTGTCCCCTACTTTGAGTTTACGTTTTTTGGCAACATATACTCTTGCAAGTTTCAAAATACCCGCAGGCAATTCATCACCCACTCTTAACTGATAATCTTCACGATTGAACTTACCAACGATTTGGCTATTACGGCGTTTATAGTTAATAAACAATCTTTCAATTTGATGGTTTTTCACAGGATTGTCGGTCCATTCGCCAGGAATTACATCTAAGAAAGTAAGACTTTCTAATGCTTTTGCGGTGAACTTACGCCCTGCGGGAATCACATCTTCATTATGTTTGTTTTTAACCCCATTACATTTTTCACCTTCCAAAATAGAAACGATTTTTGCAGTCATAAGCAATTCCAATTCTTTGAGGCTAGCATCTCTTTTTTCTGCCAATTCCTCTACAATTTTCTTGTCTTTTGCTCTGCCTTTTGCCTCTTTTCTTTCTTTGGTGAAAAGCATTTTATCTATAATTACACCCTTAGTAGAAGGTGGTACCCGCATAGAAGCATCTTTTACATCACCCGCTTTGTCGCCAAAGATAGCACGTAAGAGTTTTTCTTCTGGTGTTGGGTCTGTTTCCCCTTTCGGTGTAGTTTTTCCAATCAAAATATCACCAGGACGCACTTCTGCACCAATACGAATCATTCCATTTTCGTCCAAATGCTTAATCGCATCTTCACTCACATTTGGAATATCTCGGGTTAGTTCTTCTTCTCCACGTTTTGTATCACGCACTTGCATGTCAAACTCTTCAATGTGAATAGAAGTAAATACGTCCTCGGCTACTATACGCTCAGAAATTACAATCGCATCTTCAAAGTTATATCCTTGCCAAGGCATGAATGCCACCAACAAATTTTTACCCAAAGCCAATTCTCCTTTTTCTGTACAATAACCATCACAAAGTACGGTTCCTTTATCTACGGTATCCCCTTTGCGCACAAATGGACGTAGATTGATAGAAGTATCTTGGTTGGTACGGCGGAATTTCGGAATTTTGTAGGTAACCACATTTGAATCAAAAGCAACTAAGTCTTGCTCAGGCGTTCTATCATAGCGAATGGTAATTTTTGAACCATCTACATACTCAACAACGCCAGCACCTTCTGAAAGCAATAAGGCACGAGAATCCATCGCTACACGGTCTTCAATTCCTGTTCCTACGATTGGTGCTTCAGGTACAAGCAAAGGCACAGCTTGACGCTGCATGTTAGAACCCATCAACGCAC
>JAAFHL010000550.1 GCA_013298365.1 Bacteroidota bacterium
GATTTTTTTCATATAAAAATAGATATTAGGGCAAATATACCCACATTTTAATATTACAATATCATAAAAACGAAAAAAAAGATTTTATGGTTTCTAAGTAATGTGCTAAAAGCTATAAATCAGCGATAAAGGCAATAAAAAATGGGGTAAAAGGGGCTTTAAACCTTTATTTTTTAGGGGGCTATTGCGTTTAAAAAGGCTTGCATAAACCTAAATATCGTAGTTAAACCTTCGTAGTTGATTTTGTGGCTATCATCGCCTGCTCTGTGATAATCTTCATGTATGCCTGTTGTAAAGGTAAATGTAGGAATCTTTTTTTCATATAAAAAGGTAGCATCTGACTGCAAAAGTTGCTCGTCTGCTAAACGAAAGTGGAGTTTTTCATTTTCATATTTTTTAAAAAAAGCATTGTAGCAAGTGTCCCTTATTGTTCCACCAATTTTTAATATGGGGTTTGTTTTATTTAAGCGTCCTACCATGTCAAAATTTAATGCCACTTTTATTTTCAGTTTTTGGGCAATTTCGCTCTCTACAAAGTATTTTGAGCCAAATAATCCCAACTCATGTGCGCCATATCCCACAAAAAGATAGTTGTAAGTAGCTTTGACTTGATTGCTATCACTTGTCAAATATTTTGCCAGCATCAGCAGCATCGCTACCCCCGAAGCGTTGTCGTCTGCTCCATTGTGAATCTGATGTTTATGAATAATTTCCCTTGATTTGTTATTTCCCCAACCCAGGTGATCATAGTGTGCAGTAATGACAATCGTAGAATCTTGCTGATTGTCACAATAAGCCAAAATATTTGTCGCAGAATCGGTTTTTTGATTAAATGTAAAAGCAAACGATTGTTTCTTGATAGTTAAATGTTGATTTTTAAAAAATTGAATCAAATAATTTTGAGTTAATGTATCTCCTTTTGTAGCAGGCTCACGCCCTTCTAAGCTATCAGCAGCAATATATGATATTATATTTGTGAAATTGACCTGTGCAGATACAATCCCTAATTGAAAAAAAAGAATGAAAATGCTAGTATGTCTATACATTTTTGCCATGATAAATGGTGATGAAAAGCTAATAACGCTTTAGAAGGGCACATCATCTGTATTCCCACTCAAATCCTCATTCATTTTGGAAGGAATCGTAATATTTGGCGTATTCCCCGCCCCATCAAAATAGCTTTTGACACTTGTATCAGGCGTATTTGTATTGAGTGCGCTGCCAATCGTGAGACCTGTATTTCCATAAGCATTCGCATCAGCAAACTTACCATATTTCCCAATAAATTGCATTTTTGCTTCGCCCGTAGGACCATTCCTTTGTTTCAAAATAATGACCTGCGCCACTCCTGCCGTTGAATTACCTTCTTCATCTGTCTCAAACCCGTAGTATTCAGGACGATAAAGTGCCATTACCATATCCGCATCCTGTTCAATGGACCCTGACTCCCTCAAATCTGAAAGCTGCGGCTTCTTATCTCCGCCCCTTGTCTCAACCGCACGACTCAACTGCGAAAGGGCAATCACACAAACATCAAGTTCCTTTGCGATTTCTTTTAAGGCACGAGAAATACCGGCAATTTCCTGCTCACGATTGCCGCCTTTGGTAGAACTACCTGTCATCAACTGCAAATAGTCAATGATAACCATTTCGATTTTTTTCTCGGCTTTGAGGCGGCGACATTTTGCCCGCAAATCCATAATCGAAATACCTGGCGTGTCATCTATATAAATCGGGGCGTTACTCAAAGTCCCGATTCGGCTAATAAGCTGCGTCCATTCGTAATTTTCGAGTTTGCCATTCCGCACTTTTTGCGCATCAAGTTCTGCTTCTGAACAAATCAAACGTTGTGTGAGCTGAACGGCTGCCATTTCCAAAGAGAAAAAAGCAACAGGAACGCCTTTGCCTACGGCTGCGTTTCGAGCAACCGTCAAAGTGAAGGCTGTATTGTGTGTTACAGTGCAATCTTCTAATAAAAACAAATGATTTCCATCTATTTCAAAGCCAAAATATTCATCTTCTTTGTCAAATTCGACAGTGATGCCCGTTACTCGCCAATCTCGTTGTTGCGTATGCGATTTTCCTTTTTTACGAGGAATCTTTGTAGGGATTTTATCAATATCCCCTGAAAAGCGAACGCTATAAACGATTGATGTATAATTAATTGATGCAATATTTCCTTCTTTTTGAATGATTGAGGTTTTAAATCCTAATGTATCGCAAAGAAATTTAATTTGCATAGCAAGATTTTTATCTTTCTGTGTAATTTCATAACCATTATGTTTTGGGTCATAATGCCCATCACTATCAATCAATCCCGCCAATAATTGCAAACGATTTTGAGTAGAATTGATGAGATATTGTTGGGGAATATAGTTACCGTATAAAAATGGCTTCACTTGTCCCGTTAGGGACTTAATATTGGTAGAAATTGCCATTTGCCCCCCATTTTCCAGCCCCTTTAGGGGCTGAACTATGGAATCGGTGGGATTGTATTTTTTTTCTACCGATATTTTACCCCTAACGGGGTAAGAAAATCCTCCTTTATCTAACTGTAAACCCAATAAATAAGGTTCAATTTCTGTATAAGTTTCCTCAAATTCAACCGCCACTTTATAGCCTTTATAGCTATTTTTACATTCAGCAGGTGTTGAAATATAGTCTGTTAAGCCAATATTTATTATCTCATCATTTCTTTTCAAAGACAAAATATGGCTCTCATTCACTCGATAATCTATGCCTTTATTTTGGCGAATCCAATACATATTTTCTCTGCCCCTTGCCAAAGAAAGCACTTTCCGGGGGGTAGAGTCATCTCCCATGAGCAAATCACCCACATTTATATCTTCCACTTTTCTCAAAGTGCCATCAAACATCAAAACTTTTGTGCCTTTACCCAAACATTTCCCCATCGCAGGACGTGCCGCCACAATCACCAAATCCGTCTTTTGCCAGCCCGAAGTAAGTTTGTCCAATTCCGTAAAGCCCGAAGGAATCCCTGTCATTCCCTCGCCCTTGTCTTTGAGGTCTTCCAATTTTTTGAGGGTAAGCATCACCAATTCCGTCATGCCCATATAGTTACGCCTCAAATGCGTTTCCGAAATTTCAAAAAGATTCTGCTCTGTTTTGTCCAACAAATCAAACACATCAGTCGTTTCATCATAAGCATCTTTT
>JAAFHL010000551.1 GCA_013298365.1 Bacteroidota bacterium
GTCAGGTTGACCCCACAGATTTCACCAATCTGAAAGAGCAAGTTGCAAATTATGGGGCAAGTAGCAACCTTCGAACCACTTATGTCAAAGGACGGTCAGAAGTAAATTTATCTTTTGCCAAAGAATGTAAGTGCATCTATGCCAGCGATGACATAGACAAGGCTTCTGTCAATTATGTAGGTAAAGATGCCCTTAATCGAGACGATATCACAGGGCTTAACCCAATGGTAGAAGCGGGCAAAGACCCACTCAATCCTTTATCGTTCTTGGCAGACTGGGGAAGCCATGCTGCAGGGGTACAAGGCGGACGAGTAGGACCGCCACCGCCACCACCACCACCCGTTATCGAAGCAAAAATGGGATTCAGTTCGGGGCAAAATCACAATGCAGTTATAGGGCCAGACCCAGCCCTTGGCTTGCAAGGCGACTATGTAACGCTTACACTTATGAATATGGATAATTTAGGGGCATCAAGTTTTGCTTCGCTTGTGCCAGCAGATGCCTTCCAAGACAAACTCTCATCTGGACAAGCCTTTTTCTCTACAAGCAGAAACGGATACAATGTTATGTATGTTGAGCTTGGAGATGGAAATGTGATACGTTTTTCTTCCTTTAATCAAGCAAGGTTAAATGCTGTAGTAACACAATTAGCCATTGAATAAGTAGCTTTTTTCAAAGCATAATAAACCCAATGCCTGTAAGTGATAATCGCTTACAGGCATTTATTGTTTATTTTCCCTTTTTCGCCAGTATGTGCTTGCCACTTATCTTTTAGCCACCAATATTCTACCAAAAAATCCATTTTTTTCATTCTTTCTATTGCCTCACTTTGTATTTCAATGGTGATGATGGGACAATCTATGATACGACGCACCTCTGAAATAAAGTTGCGATTTGCCCGCAAAATATGGACTTGAATATTCTTACATCTTTGAATAAATACCCGAAATGTATTGAGCGAATTGATAAGTCTATCGATATCTCCCATTTGAAAATAGGTTTTTATTTCCAACCTTCTTATGATGAAACTTACCATAACATCTGGCATTCTGGCTTTTCGTACATTCGTGATAACAAGGGGATAATCTGTTTTGGTAAAAGCGAGAAAAGCTTCTGCAAGAAGCAAAATATTCATTTTAATATTGGCTTTTAGTTTTACTTTGTAGGTATTGATAAAGTTATTAATATCTTCATTTTTAACACCTAACAAAATTTCAAATTGAATATAATTCAAAAAAATACTCGCCATTATATTACCGTTAACGTCATATACCCATCCTTTTTCTATGCAGGTTTTATACAGCGAATTGATAGCCGTAAGGGACAGTGAATTGCCTTTTTGTGCCTTAAAAATATGAAAACTGCGCAAATGTGTGAAAATATTGGTGAGTTCAGTCAATTCAAAAACAGCTTCATTTTCCTGAATGAGTGTAATGATTTCTATGGAGAAATCTACTGACTCATGGTACATTTTCACAATGTAATAGTAGGCTTTTGCGTGGGCTGCTTTGAGAATATGGGGATTTTTGTCAATTAATGAAAGGGTATTAGGAATAAACCGCTCAACTTGTTCTACTTCATCAGGATGTTGTATGTTTTGAAAGTACTGCAAATAAGTACAAAGTTCTAAACGATAAATATAATAATAATAGTCTAAGGTATTTATGAGTGGCGTAAAAACATCTCGTTTCAAATTGCCCCTGCACTCAAACTGCCAAGAATGACTTAAACGCAATTCTTCCCATGATAACACCTGTCTGAGATGATCTTTGTTAAAAGTCAAGCTTTCATTCAAAGCTGCACCATATTTTTCTATTTCGAGTTCTGTAAAATCTTTTTGTTGCGTTTTAAGATAATGCTCTATCAATATTTTACGATTATGCGGAAAATCTTTGAGGGTTTCTTCTACAATCAAAAATGACTCTATCAAGCTCAAAACAGCATGAGATAATCTGTGCTTTTGATAGGGCAAAAGTATGTCATCGGGAAAGGCTTTTTCCCAAAAGGAAAACTCATCACATTGTTTTTTCTGCGCAATAATGAAGGCTTCTGCTAATTTGGTAATATTTTCATGCTCATTAAAAAATGGTGATGAAACAAATTGCATAAAGCGAATACTGCGCTTATCGTCCCAAGTAGAAATAATACTATGTATTTGGTGTAATATTGTCATTTTCCTGTAAAAAACTTACATGGGCAAATATATATGAAAAATGCCTAAAAATCTATTTTTTTGTATTATTTAATATTAAGGGATTGATAATCAATTTTATTTTTTTACTGTTTATATAATACATTACCAAAAAAATTACATGGTAATAATAATCATGCCTACATATATATGTGCAATTTCGTTAAAAATTTGTAATTGTGCAGCCCTCAAACACCGCCTACCTTTGTCCCATATTATTTATGCAACCTTTAATTACTAATTAAAAAATGAAAAATTTTAACAAGTTGATGTGTGTTTCTTTTTTTGCTATCAGTCTTATGCAAACCGCTTGCAATAATGCTGTTTCTGACCAAGTTGTTCCACAAACAAGTATCAATGCACGCCTTATTGAAGATGGCGGTGCTCTTATTGTTTTAGATGACCCTTGTGCTGTACCTTCTTATGACAATACAAACTTCGTACAAGCAAGTAATGAAAACGGTTGTTTGACCATAGAAACGACGCTATCTGCTGATTGTAAAGATGTGGTGATTGCTTACAAAGGGATAAATGATGATGTTTGGGAAGGTATTGTCATAAGCGGAGATTATGATAATGGCACCGTACAAGTGGATTATACAATGCCTTGTATGAATCAAAGTGCTGAATATAACATCAAAGTAACTTCGCTACCAGCAAATGAATCTGATAATGTAGCGGTTGGCGGAATGACTTCAAGCTGTGCAAATTGCCAATAAGACATTTCAACCACTAAACTCTTTTCATTCATAAAAGGTTTATTCCATAAAATATAATTTCTTTTATGGTAGATACTTCATTATTTCGATTTAGAACACCTTTGCAGATGCGTTGATCCGATTGTGATATGCTTGGGCATGTGAATAATGCCGTTTATTTGACCTATTCGGAGCAGTCTCGTACCGAATATTGCAATCATTTGGGCTGGGATTGGCACGAGCATGGCATTATTTTGGCAAAAGTAACGGTAGATTTTAGGC
>JAAFHL010000552.1 GCA_013298365.1 Bacteroidota bacterium
TATTTATTACTAAAAATCATATCTTACTGTCGCAGAAATACTTCTTCCTAATATAGGTCTTATACGCACGTAGTTAATTTGATTTTCTTTGATAGATGTTTCTTCAGATTCTGTGATAAAACCCCTTTAAAAGAGTTTAGACACTGTATGATAAATATCCGTTCATTTATCGACAACTACTTAATGGAAAAAACTGCCCTGCTTTTGAAATCTGCTCGTATAACCGATTAATTCCCGAAATAACCATTTAGCCTTCAAAAATAACCATTAAATCATTTTTAAGCTAAATGTCTTGTGATAGTTTGTAATTTGGCATCGCAGGTTAAAGAATGAGCAAAGCCGAAGTAGATTCGCCCAAGGGCAGAGTCCTTTGGCTTTCTCCTTTTTAAAGGGGGAAGCAACCGTATTTAGTTACCAATTTTCAATGTTTTCATGCCTGCGGATTCTCTTTCTAAATTAGAAGCAAGGACATAAATACGGTCTCCCACATATTCAGAAATGAGTTGTAATATATATGTAGCATTTGCCTCGTCCATGTTTGCAGTAGGCTCGTCTAAAATAAGCACATCTGATTGAGAAAAAAGGGCAATACCTACCTTGACTCGTTGCAACATACCCGATGAGTAGAAGCGCAATTTTTTGTCTGCATCTTGGGTAAGATGCAGTTTTTCAATTATTTCGGGAATAGCAAGCAGTTTCTTTTTGAAGGAAAAATGAAGATGTAGGTGTTCTGTAAGCGTCAAGTCGGGGTATAAAGCCGTATGTGGCCCCGCCCATGAAATATGATTATACATATTTTGGTATGGAATTTTCATTTTTCCTTTGGTATAAAAAACACGACCTTTTGAGCAAGTAAGTTGCCCTGCAATGATACGCAAAAGCGTGGTTTTTCCTGCGCCATTGCTACCCAAAATGGCGAGTTTTTCTCCATTTCGCAAAGAAAAAGAAAGATTTTGGTACAACCATTGTTGATAGAATTTCTTTCCTACTTTATCAAATGCAATGGAAAAAGTTGTCATTTTATGTGCGTAATATTAGCTCTTTAACTCATTTTGGAGAAAACCAATTTCCATAATAACAACCCTATACACACGATAAACATGTAGATAGAGATGCGGTTGATGCCGTGCATAATCTTGAGATTGACGGAATCGGTGGGGTGTTCATCTTTTTTTAACCCCAAGTAGATAGCTATTTTATTCAATATTTCCATTGTCTAACAGATAATGATAGTTGATTTATCGCTGTCTATGCTTCACCTTCCTGCATAGATAGTTGGATATATGAAACAACATCTTTCATCAAAAGTTTTGCCACACTCAAAAATATACCGAATACCAAGCCAAATACGATACCTACGGCAAGCATAAGATAGGGTTTAGGTGGTGTTACATCAAAAGGTGGCTCAGGTGCGTCTAAAATTTGTAAGTTAGGCGCATCTTTGAGATAGTCATTCAATGCGCCTTCACGCATAGCAAGCATTTGTGAATACATTTCCGTCAAAATTTCAGACTCCTTCTGGTTTTCCAATTTTGGCAATTCTGCCCTTGCAAACACTCGATATTTATCTTCATCTTCTATTTTGGCAGTGCGCACCATTCTTTTGTCCAATTCTCTGCGAATAGAATCTGTCCTATTTACATAAAACTCGTATAATTTACGGGTCTTTTCTGTCTTTTTATCTTTATAATAAGTCTGGATTTTTTCGATATAACTCTTTCCGACCAATTGAATGATGCTTGGAGACATATTTTCGTAGGTAATTTTGGTAACCCCCATGAGTGCAGGGTCTTCGTGTGGTGCAATAATCAAATCTTTCTCCAACACTTTGGCAGCTTTTGCTATTTTTCCTTTCAGCGTGGGTGGTCCCGAAGGTTCAAAAAAAAGCGATTTTTTCCATTGTTCAAACGCAGAAGGTTTTGGTAGAGAATCTATCAAAATATCCGCAAATAAACATTTTTTGCCTTGCCACAAAATGGTATCATCCGTAATACTTTCTCTAAACATTCGGCTTGTCATAATCGGAATTAAATCGCCGCCACTGCTTCCACTGCCACTGCCCAAAATATAGGAAAGAGGCGATAAATCTGTGGGCATTCCACTGCTTGCACCACTTTGCGAAGGCAGAATGGTGAATATTGTAATAAAAAGAGGTCTTTTACTTTTTTCCCATTTATACAAACATATGCCACATAATATCATCATTAGCAATGGGATATAAAACCTCCATTTGATACGATAGAGATACTCTTCAATATGTGTGCGTGGTTTTTGTCTCGTTAAAGCCATAATATTTATTATCTTGTTGCTGCTCGAATCAGGATTACCAAAGTTAAAATAGAAGTGGTTGTGCCAATAACATTTGTTACCAACTCATTGAATTTGAGTTTTGTATCTACTTGACTTTGTTCATCCTTACCATCATCTCTGTTTGGAACATTGATAACTGCCCCTTGTGTTATTTTAGGATATTTGTGTACAAAGAAATAGGTTTGCACTTTTTTGACGGTACCATTAGGATATTCCACTGTGCAGGCACCCACACGTGTTTTACGTTCAAACCCACCTGCTAAGTCCACATAGTACTTAAACTTTGTTTGAGAAGGGTCAAACATAATACTTGTACTATCCTTAAATACATTGCCATAAACCGTAACAACCTCTGGCAATTCTGGCACTACCAACTTATCACTTTTGCGCATGACGATATCATATCTTGAGCCTGGTTTAGCGATAGCCTTGTCTAATCTAATAGATACTTTTCCATAGTTGGGACGCTCCAAATATGCCCCTTCTGGAAATGCCAATTTTGTAAACCCACCTGCACGAGCAACAAATGTACTCAATTTTTCATTAGATTCTAAAATCAAGTATTCCCCTGGTACAAGTACCTCTCCCGTAACAGATACACTCTGTTGTAGTTTAAAGTCTGGATTTGGACGCACAAATACTTGGTCGTATGGATGAAGTAATACACTGTCTAGTAAAGGATCTTTTTGCCAATCTTGTGCGATTTGATAGCTTCTAATTTTCACTTTTAGGGGCAAAATCTCCCCATTTGTATTTTCTATATCTAAGATGCTTGATACCTCTATACGGGCAATATCCGCCTCTAATTTTATCCCTTTTGCTGTATAAATCGCATCTTTTAACGTCATTT
>JAAFHL010000553.1 GCA_013298365.1 Bacteroidota bacterium
GCTAAACAAGTGATTCCAACGCAAAGTACCTGTTTTATTGCCCCAATCAAAACCAAAACCTGCAATCGAAGACCCAAATTTAAACACATCACGCCCAAAATAACCCGAAGCATAGATTTTATTGCGGTCATTGATGCGATAATTTGCCTTTGCATTGAAGTCATAAAAATAGAGTTGAGAGCTACGCAAATTGGAATCGGAGGACAATTTCAAAAAAAGGTCAGCATAAGTTCTTCTGCCCGAAAGAATAAAAGAGCCTTTGTCTTTTACAATTGGACCTTCCACAGACAAACGAGAAGCTATCAAGCCAATGCCACCCGTTGCGCCAAAACGTTGATTATTACCGTCTTTCATACGAATATCTAAGACAGAAGATGCTCGTCCGCCATATTCCGCAGGGATTCCCCCTTTGTAAATGGTCAAATCTTTGATAGCATCAGAATTGAACGTAGAAAAGAAACCCAATAAATGTGAAGCATTATAAACATTTGCCTCATCAAGCAATACCAAATTTTGGTCTGCACCACCGCCTCGCACATAAAAACCTGAGTTCCCCTCCCCTGCCCCTTTGATACCTGGCAAAAGCTGAATCGTTTTCAAAATGTCTTTTTCCCCAAACAAAACAGGCACATTTTTGATGTCTGTAATATTGATATGATTAACTCCTACTTGCGTATTTGTGATGTTATCATTTTCTTTTTTATCGGTAATCAAAACGGCTTGTGTAGTAGTAGTTCCCTCTTGTAGCTTGATATTCAAGCGAATATCTTTGTCTAATACCACTTCAGTTGTATCATCTTTGTAGCTCACAAAATTGGTAACAACATGATATGTACCTTGCGGCACAGAAAGCGAATAAAATCCATACTCATTGGAATATACACCAACATCTGGCATTTCTATGAGCGTAACAGTTGCTGAACTTAGCAACTCGCCCGTTTTGGCAACTTTCACCTCGCCACTTAGGGTAAAAGTTTGTTGTGCGTAGCTTTTTCCATATAGCAAAAATGGAAAAACCAACAGAAAAGCCGCACTTTTTGAAAAATGTGGAAACATTTAGGATTGTTGTTTGATGTTCAGATAGTCGCAGATATACGTAATGTCTAATGACATTACGTATTTTACTTGCATAGCGTGGGTAAGTGTTCATAAATATTTTTCCCAGCCCAAGTTTTGCGAAATTGGTTAAGGAAAGTGACTTTTTATTACAAAAGTAAATGGATTGTTGAAAATGTGTCGGAACAAATGGGCAGTAATGCTATGATTAAAGATGTTTATGAAATACATCTGTTTTTATTGGACAACTACTACACAGACGAAAAAAGACTTTCACAAACGCCCGCTTATGCCCCAAGATACCTTGGAAATTCGTATCATTCCTGATGCTGTTTTTGCCAAAAAATGCCCAAAGAAGCCAATTATCTCATAAGTAAGGTTTCTATTTGACCTGTAACACATGCCATTAAGCCTTGTCTGCAACAAGAAATCAGTGAAATGCCGATAAAACTCCCTGCAAATCAGTTAGGTTTAGCGAAATATAGCATGGAGACTATATTCAGGATAGCATGTGAAGACGTGTATCGTATCAATAGTATCGGGGAAAAAATAGGGCAACCTGTATATAATTGGGGGTTGAGGTTTTTTAATTAGGTTTAGGATTTACGGGCGAAAACCTTTTGAAGGGTTTTCGCCCCTTGTTTCTTTGAACAAAAATTTGGTTTTCTCCATAAAATTCTCTTTTTTTGCATAAAGAATAACAAACTATATGGCAAGAGATGTATTTCATGAAAACGTAAAGGAAGCCCTTTTCAAAGAAGGTTAGGCAATTACGGCTGACCCGCTTACCTTCAAAATTGGAAATGTGCATGTGCAAATTGACTTGGGCGCAGAGCGTTTGATAGCAGCAGAACGTGGGACAGAAAAAATTGCCATTGAAATAAAAACTTTTGGCAATCCATCTTTCATCACAGCATTGTATGAAGCAGTAGGCAAATACATTATTTATCGCAATGTTTTATCTTATCTACAAACAGATAGAATCCTTTATTTAGCCATTCCTGAAAATATTTATGAGCGTTTTTTTTCGGAAAAAATCATTCAGAAAACGCTGCAAGAAGAAAAGTTTAAATTAGTCATTTACAATCAAACTTCACAAATAATTACACAATGGGTAACAAACTAAAAAAATACGAAACAGCCATTATTAGTATATTAAGCGAATACGCTAATATTAAATATGCCAACGTTGTGGGTGGCAACCAATTAATCTTAGACAAGGAAAATCATCAGTATCAAGTTGTTACAATTGGTTGGGAAGGCGATAAATTTGTACATGATTGTCCCATGCACTTTGCGATTATTGACAATAAAATTTGGATACAACAAAATATGACCGAATGGGAAGTAGGGGAAATGTTAGAATCTTATGGCGTACCCAAATCAGATATTGTGGTAGGTTTTTTGTCTCCAGATTTGAGGGCTTATACTAAGTATGCGGTGGCATGAAAGGGCTGTAGATTTAGCGCACAGGGGCGAAAACCTTTTGAAGGGTTTTCGCCTCTGTATATTAAAAATCCAAAAACATTAAACTCTCTGTTCGCAAAAGCCGCTATCCGTTTGGAGAGATTTTGCTATGCAGAACTTACTATAATAATGGAATTTGCAATGATAGTACTATATAAAAATTTATATATTTTTGAAATTATACGATTTTTTGTATATTTGTGCCTTAGATTTATAATTGCGAATATGAAGTATGGATACACCACCCAAAAAGAATAGCAATGATAATAGTGAAAAGGAAAAAGGTTTCTATTATCAGGCTTTAGTTGCCATAAAATACGGATTAGAAAATGATTTTGAAAAACTCATAATTGAGCATAAAGGAGATGTTACATTTGATAATAAAATACAAATAGAAGTGAAACATCACATTGATAAAAAATCATTAGCTGATGCTTCGCCAGAATTTTGGAACACATTGTATAATTGGGTAAAAAATAATGGAAAAAGTTATGAGCAACTAATTTTACATACTAGACTTGCTTTTAGTTAAAAATGAAACAAATAAGGGCGAATTATAGTTTATATACTTTAAAATATTTAATAATTGTACTAAATAAATGAGTAGTATTTACCATAACGCAAAAACAGAGCGTC
>JAAFHL010000554.1 GCA_013298365.1 Bacteroidota bacterium
TTACGATGCAAAAATAGCAGCTACAAAAGACATTGTGCGAAAAAATTATTACCAAGAATGTCAAAAGCGTTTAGCAAATTGGGAGTGGGCGCAGGTGCTAGGTGAAAAGTTTAAGCGAGTGATGTTATATGACAATCATTTTAAACAAGGTCTCCTTTGTGCCTTACTAGAAAGGGAAGGAAAGGGAAATATACCGCCTATTTTTATTCCTGTATATGGCATGGATTTTTCGCTAATTTTACCCAGAGAAAACATTGAAGTCGAACCCAATTCTGTTTATTGGTTTGGTACATTAGACCTGGCAAACAATCAAAATACTTTGTCTTGGTTTATTTTGGGAATATGGGCGCAGGTTTTTGGGAATTATCCTCACTCCAAACTTTATATTGCTGCACGCAATTGCCCCGAAGACTTTTTATCCAATATTGGGAATACACAAGGCGTGTATTGGGTAGATAATATTCCAAACATCTACGACTTTATGGCTTCAAAAGCCATTATGGTCTTGCCTATGCAAAACTATGGAGGGCAGCAGATGAAGTTATTGGAAGCTATGGCGGTTGGAAATGCGATTGTGGCTTCTGCACAAGCATTACAAGCGATTGGTGCTACACATGGCGAACAGCTTTTTATTGCCAAAAATCAGCAGGCTTTTGTGCAGTTGCTTTCTACTTTGATAGAACACCCTAATATTGGCGTTGCCATGGGAAATCATGCAAAGAGCTGGGTGAAAAATCGTTTAATACAAGCAAAAATGGATGATAGAATTTTGGGTTTTTATCAAGCACTTTGACTTTTAGCCGCCTCAGCGGGCTACAACCGCTTGAAGGGCTAAAAGTAGTATTATGTAATTTTATGTGCCTTTCAAGCGGTCGCAGACCCTTGAAACGGTACACAAAATAAACACTATCCTTTTTTTTTTGTTATACCCTAAATAACAAATTATTCATCTTTGCCAATGTACGCTTCTCTTCACGATTGCATCATAGATTTAGAAAAAAATGGGCAACTTGTTCGCATAAAACAAGAAATAGACCCATATTTGGAAATGGCAGAAATTCAAAGACGTGCCTACGAAAAAAAAGCACCTGCCATTTTCTTTGAAAACGTAAAAGGTAGTCCCTTTCCTGCGGTGTCTAATTTGTATGGTACAATAGACAGATGCGAATTTATTTTTCGCAAAACTTTGTCAGGCATCAAAAAAGTAGTTGCCCTAAAAGCTGATCCTACAAATTTTCTCAAAGCACCTCATAAATATCTTTCAGCACCTTTTACGGCAATTAATGCTTTGCCTATGCGCACTTGGAATAATCCTGTGCTGTGGGGAAAAACGACTTTGTCCCAACTTCCACAACTCAAATCGTGGAGCATGGACGGGGGCGCATACATTACCCTGCCACAAGTTTATACCGAAGATTTGGACTCGCCAGGCGTAATGAAATCAAATTTGGGCATGTATCGTATTCAAATTTCAGGAAATAACTTTGTGCCTGACAAAGAATTGGGCTTGCACTACCAAATTCATCGAGGCATAGGCGTGCATCATTCAAAAGCACATAGCCGAAATGAAAAACTAAAAGTCAGTATTTTTGTGGGTGGACCACCTGCTCATACTTTTGCCGCAGTAATGCCACTTCCCGAAGGCTTGTCAGAATTGATGTTCGGTGGCATGTTTGCGGGCAGGAGATTTCGTTATACCCGAAAAGACGGCCATTTTATTTCATCAGATGCCGATTTTTGTATTGTTGGAACAATAGATCCCACAAGAACAAAGCCTGAAGGACCTTTTGGGGATCATTTAGGTTATTATTCTTTGGCACATGACTTTCCTGTGATGGAAGTGGAAGCCGTTTATCATCGAAAAAATGCGATTTTCCCTTTCACAGTTGTAGGCAGACCGCCGCAAGAGGACACAAGTTTTGGGCATTTAATCCATGAAGTTACAGCAGCAATGGTGCCTGTGTCTATTACGGGCTTACATGCTATGCACGCAGTAGATGCAGCAGGCGTTCATCCTTTGTTATTAGCGGTTGGTAGTGAGCGATATATGCCGTATCGCAAGCGTTTGCCACAAGAAATATTGACGATTGCCAATGCTGTGTTAGGATTTAATCAGGCTTCTTTGGCAAAATACTTAATGATTGTAGCAAAAGAAGATAATCCGCCTAAAATCAGTAACTTACCCGCATATTTTCAACATTTGTGGGAAAGAATAGATTTAACAAGAGACCTGCATTTTCAGACAAGAACCACGATGGATACTTTAGACTATTCGGGTACAGCCTTGAATGAAGGTTCAAAAGTAGTGATGGCAGCGGCAGGAGAAAAAATCAGAACTTTGGCAACGGAATTACCTGCTAATTTTTCGCTTCCAGAAGGTTTTTCAAAGCCCTATTTTTGTTTGCCTGGCATTATTGCGGTACAGGCTACTAAGTTTGACAAGCATATTATTAATGTGGGAGAGCCTGCTGCCATTCGTTTTGCACAAGAAATGGAAAAAGTGCAGGGAATGGAAGGGATTCCCCTCATTGTTTTGGTTGATGATAGCGAATTTACTGCCGCAAAACTCAATAATTTCCTTTGGGTTTCCTTTACTCGTTCAAATCCCTCGCATGATATATATGGCGTTCATAGCTTCAATGCCCACAAACATTGGGGCTGCAAGGGTTCGCTTGTGATAGATGCCCGTATAAAACCGCATCATGCACCGCCTTTGATAGAAGATGCCGCAATAATGAAACGAGTAGATGCTTTGTCGGCAAAAGGAGGTCCTTTGTCGGGGATTATTTGAGGATATGTACGAACTGTATCATTTGCGTTAAATGTTTACAATAACAAAAAATTAGGTGTTTTTGGAAAAAAAAATGTATATTTGCGTTGTAAATGGCAAATAAAATTATGGCAAAATATATTAATCCATACACAGATTTTGGCTTTAAAAAACTGTTTGGAGAAGAAGGAAACAAGAACTTGTTAATTGATTTTTTGAATCAGTTACTGCCTCAGCATCATCAAATTGCAGATTTGACTTTCCAAAACGTTGAACAACTGCCTGATACGATTGATGAACGGAAGGCATTTTTCGATATTCACTGCAAATCGGCAAGTGGGGAACGATTCATTGTTGAAATGCAAAAAGCAAAAGTAGATT
>JAAFHL010000555.1 GCA_013298365.1 Bacteroidota bacterium
AAACATTATAGCCAAGTTCTGCCAAAGATGCCGCAGCCGATGCCCCCGCAAGACCGGTACCTACGACAATAATGTTATACTTACGTTTGTTTGCAGGGTTCACAAGTTTCAAAGAGAACTTATATTCGTTCCACTTTGTGTTGATGTTACCTGCTGGGATTTTGGAATTTAATGGCATAATATGATGATTATCTAACTAAATACTTGTAAATTATATCGTCTATGATTTTTAAATATTGAAATATACTAATAATAAAATTTTCTACATCTAAAAAAGATATGTCAGAAGCTTTATCATTATGATGAATAATTTGGTTTCGTTTATTCACTATTTCGTTTATTAACTCTGTTTGTGCTTCAAAATCACTAAAATTCTTTAAATTTATCCCTATGTTTTTGTACAAATCCACTAATTTATAGGGGTTTGCGGATATGTGTTTATCTATATCTTTTCTTTTTAATGAAATTTCTAATCCTTGAAATAGGCTTGTAACTTCGGTTTTTTCTGGAAATTTTAATTCAGTTGGTGTTAATAAACTATCTTTAGGTGCTTTTGAAACAGCCCATTTTATTAAATTATGAGGCAATTTTGCTATTTGCAGACGTTGATTGGCATCATCAATTACGAGCATTACACTATCCTTTATGTATGATTCTAAATAAGCGCACATAGTAACAAGGAAAGACTTAACAAAAAAATTCGTATGTTCCACAAAAAAAATATCATCTTCTTGTGTCGTTCTACGATTTGCTTCTTGAACCATATTAACTAACTCATCTAATCGCTGTTTATGTTCTATAAAAGAAGATGTATGCATAAAATTAGTTGTTTTTCAATGTGTTTAATAATTCTTGCCAATTATTTCGTAATGTGGTTAAAGTTGCTTTTTGAAGTAATCCTCCATTTATTGCTTTTTGATTTTTGGTGTCATCACAAAAACTATCAAAAAGTGCCACTATTTTTTCTTTATATTCAACTAAAACAGGCATTTCATATTTGCTAAGACTCCACATAATTAAGTCATACAAATATAATGCTTTTCTTTTTTGGGTATTAGCTGCATTTACAAATGCTCTATCTCCAAATACATATTCACATTTTTCTAAGGTTTCTAAAAAATCTTTTCTGAGTTTTTCTATATGTTCCCCCTCTATATGCTGATTTTTCTCCATATAGTTATCTAAATGTATTTTAAGATTACTTTCATAATTATTTAAATTATCTTCATAAAAAGCGAAAAAGCGCAATACAATCTCTTCATTTCGTTTATCTTTTGAAACAGCCGCAAAACTTTTAATTATTTCATTATTTCCTAATTCTTTGAGTAAATTATCTAAATTCCCAGGATAAATAGCATGGCGAATTTCTTGGTCACTTACTTGGATAGACCCTTGATTTAAACGTGCAAATATTTCACGAATAACTGATTTAGGATTATCTTTGCGCAAAATAATGCAGCGTATAGTATAGCTTTCCAGTTCATTTCTTAAATTATTTAGTTCGCTAAATTTTTTGCCATTTAATTCTTTAAATACAGATAATCCTTCGAGTACAAATTTGTCCTCAAAAAAATTTTTTATGGTTGTGATACGCTGAACGCCATCTATAACTAGATGTGTATTAGTCTCTGTTTCAGCGAAATAGCAAGCAGGAAGAGGAATCCTCATTAAACAAGATTCAATAAATTTAGATGCTCTTTCATTCCCATCTTTATCCCATTTATATTCTCGCTGAAAATCAGGATTGAGTATTAATTTTTTATTACCTACTCTATCTACTAATGTTTCGAAGGGATAATCTATCGGATACAAATTTAAAACTTTGTTGTCTGTTTGTGTTAGTGTCATATACTATTTATTATAAAATATATCTAAACGTTAAATTAATTCTTTCTCCAATTTGTCGCTTCGTTTTGGGAATCTCATGTTGCCAAAAATGCTGCGTTTCACCTTGCATCAACAAAAGACTACCATTTGTTAGTAAAACTTCTGTTTTTAAGTTTTTGTTTGTTTTATGTCTCAAACGAAATTTTCTTGTCTCTCCAAAACTCACAGATGCAATCACAGGATTTTTACCCAGTTCTTTCTCATCATCGCTGTGCCAAGACATGCTATCATTTCCATTTCGATAAAAATTGAGCAAAGCACCATTGAAATTCACATTTGCCACTTTTTCAATTCGATTTTTGATAGAAAGTAAGACCTCATTCCACGCATGGATTTGCATGTCAATGCCTGAATAGCGATAACTTTTTCCTTCTTCTCCGTACCAAGCCGTTAAGCGAGGCAAATCTAATACTTTTCCATACATTTTTATTTTATCTTGCTTCCAAGCTATTTCAGAAACCAACTTCTTGAATATTTCTCCGCTTTCTTCTTTGCTAAAAAAGGCTTCATACAGAATAACTTCTGCATTTTGTAGTATTAATTTATTTTGTAATTCAAATAGCATATTTTTATCGAAACAATCCTAAAAAATCTTTTAAACCATTCAAATATCATTTTGATTCTCATTAGAAGTTGCATCTTCGATTTCCTCCGTTTTTACCAAAAGATTCATCTCTTGCAGCAAAGCCTGTAAAAAGTACTTATCATTTTTTCCTTCTACTAAAATAAGCTGTTTCATGCTATTTGCCCTCCTCTAACTTCTAAATGATTGCTTAATTCGTATTTCAAAGCCGCTAGTGTAGTCGCAAAAGTCTGAACATTATGTTTTACTGCAAGAGCAAAAATAATATCCCATAATTTCTCTTGTGTTTGGTAATGAATGCCATTTTCTATTTCATCTATAAATAG
Source organism: Bacteroidota bacterium (assembly GCA_013298365.1). Taxonomy (GTDB): domain Bacteria; phylum Bacteroidota; class Bacteroidia; order J057; family J057; genus JAAFHL01. The sequence goes on from JAAFHL010000555.1 coordinate 2,797, forward strand.
TACAGAGTTTGGACTGCTCACAATTCGCAAAATAAATTCTGCCATTCGATTCATCGCATCGCCATAAGATTTTAGTGGGGAAAAAGCATATCCCTTTTATTGTAAATCCCTAGCTCTTTACGCACACTTCTATAGGTAAACTTACTATATGGCATATTTTTTGTTTTTTACTTCCCACCAGTAATAAAATGGAACAAAGGCATAGCAGCAAAAACAGCAGGTACAACTACACACAAAGCCCAGCCAAGACCATCAATAATGGGGGTATATTTGGAGTGTACAAAACCAATAGAGCGAAAGGCACTCTGAAAACCATGATTTAAGTGCAAACCCAACAAAAGCATC
>JAAFHL010000556.1 GCA_013298365.1 Bacteroidota bacterium
TTGGCACAAAAATCGCAAGAACTCGAAAACCTCAAAATGGAGCAAGCGATGGCGATTCTTGATGCCATTAGCGACCCTACGCAAAAGGCAGAGTTTTACAAAAAAATATTTGGTACTTGCTGCGATACAGCACAAACACAGGTTATTTCGTAAATTGTTGTAAGGTTCGGTGGGTTTCAAAAACCCGCCGAACCTACTAAACCCTTCATTTCTAATACATACAACTATGCCACATTTCAGAGGAGACGGGCATTATCGTCCACGTCCCGACAAATATAAACACAAAAAGCCCAAGTCCCGCAATCCTTGGTCGCCTAACTATGACGATTCGCCAGAAAAAGAAGATACTACGCTTTTTATGCAACAAGACTACTCGCAAGGCTATATAAATCCGTATGTGAACACGCCCGATGCGCCTGTTTTTGACACGCCTTCTGCGCAGGACAACGCAGAAAACTTGCAGAATTTTATGAATAACAATAAGCCGCCACATCTGCAAAATAGGTGGAAACAGCAGCCCTCAAGCTTTGCTTTTTCGCAGCCTTTTGAGAAATGTGGGTGTGAGCCAAAGCAAGAGGAGGAGTTTGAATTTGATTTAGGACCCGATTGGGAATTACCACATAGCAAAGTGGGGCAGAATACGCAAAAAGGGAATTTTGATGAGTTTATTGCAGAAAGACCTTGGGAGAAGCGTGCTGCGGAGGCGAGGGAAAGGGCAGATAAGATAGTGGGTAAACTATTTCAAAGACAAGGTAAAAGTACAAATATAATTGTTTGCATTACAGACCCCGTAATAGCAAATACACAAAACGATAAGACTAAGCCAGCCGTTTGGACAGTAACACATCCTGCTAATACACAAACTCTGGTAGGAGGTTGGGTTGTGTTTCAAGTAAAATCATTGGATGACATTTTATTTTTGAATTATATTCAAAAAAATAATTATGATAACTTAGTGATAATTACACATGGTGGAAGTGATTATACTGAATTAGGGGGAATTACCTTAGAATCTCAAGGCTCGATATTAATGAAAATAGATTTTGGAAAAGATGGTAAAACACCTAAAAATTTCCCGATAACAAGTGATAGTCTTGGTAAATTTGTGAATAAGCATTACCCTCAATGGCAAGAAGACCCTGGAGAGGGACGAACACCTGCAAGTTGGGATGAACCTGTAAGTTCAGACAAAGCAGGTAAGTTGTTTCAGCAAATATTCAAAGCATCAAAACCTACTGCAAGTATTATATTTGATGCTTGCGAGACTGTGGCAAAAGATAGACATTTATCAGAAATTCTTCCTTATTTCGCAGTAGAAGTGAAACAATTAAAAAAGATTTGTTTGTATTTTTCTTATGGAGCAGTGGAATTTTTGAAATATTCAGATGGCACAAAAATTCCTCATTTCGACAAGAAAATCCCTATATCTGATATTGAGGGTCAAGATTGGAACCCAGCAAACTTAGGTTGGTTGCGTAAAACAGTAGAAGTTATTAATGATAAAATAGCTTTTTCTTCTGATAATATAAAAGATTTAAAAATCATGAAAAAAGGAAGCATTAGTGAAGTTTCTTTACCTATGTCTATACATTAATAAAAATATCAGGCAGAAAGATGAAGTACTTATTAATTTACACATTTTTAATTTATTTATCTTCTTGTTTAGGGCAGGTTGATAATTTTGAAGGCGAGAATGATACGTCTAATATTAGTTTGGGAGAACTCATGACAATCGCACAAAATTTATATTATTCTAATACTGTTTTTGAAAAGGAAAATAGACAAAAATATCAAATCATAGATTATCATAAATTATTACTTTCTGATTCAATAGAAGATTCGCATTCACACAAAAAAAAATCGGATTTTTTTCAATTATATTACGATAAAATTGATAGTAGCTATTTTCAAATACGACACATTGAAAATGAGATAAATGTGGGAAACTTTATCATTAATGGATATAGTAATCAGAATTGGCGTATCTTCAATTATCATTTTTATGGAGAAGATACCACATTTAGTATTTGTTTAAATGATAAACAGCCACATTTTTTATTTTCTAAAGTCAATGATCCTTATGAGACGATATATTTAATTATATTTAATCAGAAAACATTCAATCCTTGCGAAGATACTCTTTTTCAATTTTCAGAGAATATTATTGCTATAATTGCTTTATGGAAAGACCTGTATCCTGCGAGAAGGTTAGTTATTCGTAGAAATATTCCTATGTATAGAACTGTTTATCGTTATGAATTTCATATCCATAATCATAAGGAAACTTATAGTGCTTTTCCCAATCATTCAAATGATGACTTTATGGAACAGATATATGCACCTTATGCTGAATATGTGGAAAAGGACGAATGTGGAATATATTATGATATGGTTTTCCCACAGATTATTAGCAAAAAAACTCCCTATCATGCACTAAAAAAAGCCTTATATAATGGTTTTCATAAGATTGGAACGCTTCAACCTTATTTTTATCCAGACCAGACATATCCTAATATTCCTTTATGGATTACACATGAATACCCTTTTTGTGGTTTCGATTGATGTGGAGACATCTTATTTACCATCGTTCTTTTAAGTGTTGCTGCGAAGCAGCGCACTTAAAAGGAACTATGGAAAGTCGAAATGAACAGCCTGACAGGTGTCATAATTCCTTCATTTTTAATGCCATACCATTATGTCTTTATTCAGAATCATAGGTGGAAAGCGTGTGTATGCGCCAAAACCCGACAAATACAAACACAAAAAGCCCAAGTCTCGCAATCCTTGGTCGCCTAACTATGACGACTCGCCAAAGGAGGAAGATACTACGCTTTTTATGCCACAGGATTATTCACAAGGCTATGTAAATCCGTATGTGAACACGCCAGATGCACATGTATTTGACACGTCTTCTGCGCAGGACAATGTAGCAAATTTGCAGGATTTTATGGATAGCAATAAGCCGCCACACCTGCAAAATAGATGGAAACGGCAGCCTGAACGTTTTACTTTTTCGCAGCCTATTGAAAAATGTGGGTGTGAGAAAAAGGAAGATGGCTATGAGTTAGATTATGATAATATTGGCAAAGTGCCTTATATGTATGGAAAAGCGTATCATCCTGTGGGAAAACCTGTGT
>JAAFHL010000557.1 GCA_013298365.1 Bacteroidota bacterium
GGCGCACTATATTGAGCAACGCTTTTGCCTAAATTTTCTCCCGTACAAGTGATACCAACATATATTTTTCCTCTGTGATATTTCAAAGCAAAAGGTCGCGCTACACCATTATCGCAATTCAACGTAAGCCAAGGCGCAACATCATAAGATTTCACGTCAGCAGCCGTAGGTTTTTGTGGATTTTTAGCATCTTTCAAATCAATTCTATACAATTTTCTATCATAAAGATTAATTATAAAAAGATAGCGACCATCTTCTGATAGTTCAATACCTCCGAGTGACACTTTACCCACTTGTCCAAATGCCGCTCCATCTGTTGTCAAATCTGTAATTCCTTTTAATTTTCGTTCTGTATTTGTACCAATAACATCAGAAAAACCAGGGTGTTTAGCAATATAAGTGCCTGTTCCGCTCGTTGGTATATTCAAATCTGTATCAAAAGAGAAAAAATTAGTGACATTAGTGTTTGGGGCTTTCGTCAAGTCAATCATATAAACACCCCCACTACCCAAAGGGCCTAAACCCGCATGTCGTTTCATGAATGAACTTACAAATAGTTTATTAGCATATTTAGAATGTGCGATACCCCAAGTCGTACCTAAATCTTTCGTTACGGCAACTAAAATAGGTGCAGGTCGCCCAGTATCGCCAGGAATTCCTTCGTATTGATAACGAAAACCAAGTACGGCATCAGATTGTTCCACCGAAGGGTGCGAAGGGTTTCCTGCTGAATATACAACACTATACATAATAGGGTTGTCATCTTGTAAAAACTCTGTTAAGGGGTTATAAATAGCAAAATTAATATTGCTCTGTGGACCGCTTACAAACTGAACAGCAGAGCCAAAATTTGCTCCTTTTTGTGCTTCAAAATCAATTGTATTGTTTACCACACAACCGCTAGGGAGTTCAAATTCGATACGTACTTTCTGACCCGCAGCAGCAGCAGGGCTTAGGCTATATTGTCCAAAAAAATCTGTCGTAGCATTACCCAACGGACTATCACCGATGCCATTATTAATATAGGATTTAATAATAATGCCAGGCATACCGCGCTCGCCTGTTTCTTTAGTTCCGTTGCCATTGCCATCTCTGAACACAATTCCAGATTGTGCCAATATGGGCATCGAAAGTAAAATAAATAGATAAATGAATAAGTGTTTTCTCATTATAAATAAATGTAAATTACTGAGCTGTTTGATAAAAATATAGAAGAGCGCAAGTATAATTTGATGCAAGTTTATTCTTTATTGGGATATTTATTTTATGAAAAAAATAAAATTGTGACATTGTTTTTCTTAAAAAAAATAAAAAAAACACACACAAAGTAGTGATTTATACACTATTAAGAATAAGTATAAAATAGATATAGAAAAAAATAGTAACAAGAGAACGTTTCTCTAAAACAAATAGAAAAACGCTTATTTTGCTTTAATTTAAAGAAAATATATAGATTTTTCTAGTATTAATTGTCAAATTCAACCTTTTTAACCAACTTTGTGCAAAAGTTAAAAGAATAATGATAAAAAAAATAACTGCGGATTTAATATTTCCTGTAAGTAGTCCGCCAATTGAAAAGGCAGTTGTAATTGTAGATAAAAAAGGAAAAATTGTAGCGATTGATTCACTCAAAAATCATGACGCTAGTACCGTCGAATTTCATAAAGGAATTATTGTGCCTGGCTTTGTGAATACACATTGTCATTTGGAGCTTTCTCACATGAAAACTATGGTTGATACCGGCACAACCCTAATTCCTTTTATTACGGCAGTAGTACAAAAGCGTAATTTGTCGGTAGAAATAATTGCCGATGCTATTAAAAAAGCTGATGCAGAAATGTATCAAAATGGAATTGTAGCTGTCGGCGACATATCTAATACAATTGATACTTTTGCTACGAAAGCAACAAGTAAAATTAGATATTATACATTTATCGAAATGTTTGATTTTTTGCAAGAAGCTAATGCCCAAAATACTTTTGAACAATATTTTGCGGTAGCTAATCAGCTTGAGTTAAAGAACGGAGCTAAAAAATCGCTTGTTCCTCACGCGCCGTATAGCGTATCTAAAAATTTATTTAAAAAAATAAAAGACACAAATCCGAAAGGCAATAATATTACCGTTAGCATACATAATCAAGAAACAAACGCCGAGCAAGACTTATTTCTCACGGGAAAAGGAGAATTTGTAACATTTTATGAAAAATTTGGTATTTCATTAGCGCAATTCAAGCATAATCGAAAAACGGCTATACATTACGCAATGAAAAACATGAATCCGCGTAACAGAAATCTTTTTGTACATAACACTTTGACTAGCAAAGCAGATATAGAAGCCGCCCAAGCATGGAGTAAAAATATATTTTGGGCAACTTGTGCCAATGCGAATCTATACATTGAAAACAGATTGCCGAATTATCAACATTTCATAGATAGCGATGCGCGAATGACTATCGGAACAGATAGTTTGACTTCTAATTGGCAGCTTTCAGTATTGGAAGAAATGAAAACGATTGCGCGCTTTCAGTCATATATTTGTTTTGAAACATTGCTCAAATGGGCAACGCTTTATGGCGCACAAGCCTTGGGTTTTGAAAAAGATTTTGGTAGTATTGAAGTAGGAAAAATGCCAGGGCTAAACCTACTCAATTTAGATACAGATTTGCAATTGAAGACCGACACATGCGTCACTAGATTAGTATGATAAAAACAAATAATTTACGATAAAAAATGATATAAACGTTTAATCTTGTCACAGTTTTTAGTTTTTTGTATAATAAAATGGTATAGATATTGTACTATCTTTACGCTTCATATACTAATTTCTAATTATCAACAGATTAAGAATGACCAATAAATTTTTATCTTTTGCGATTTGGGGACTTTGCTTAGGCAGTTTCGCTTTCACCTCTCCTATCAAACAGGAGAAAAACGCTAGTATTATTGCTACAAACAATAGGCAAACAGTGCCACAGGGCGTTGCACGCAAACTGAAAAGAGATGCTGCTCGTTTGGCATTGCGTTTGGAAAGTGAGAAAGAAGATTTGCGTTATCAAGGCGTATATATAGCTCAGGATAAGGTTAATGGGATTTATGGATTGCTCACAAACATTTATTTGAGTGGCGAAACAGCGCAG
>JAAFHL010000558.1 GCA_013298365.1 Bacteroidota bacterium
AAATCCTTAGTCTGTGAAAATCTGCGAGAACCTACTTTTACACATTCACAAACATGAAATATCTGATAGGTTGCTTATTTTTATTTTGTATGCTTACACAACTACCTGCTCAAATAATGGTTACAGGACATAGAGGAGCGGCAGGACATGCACCCGAAAATACGCTTGCTTCAATTCGTAAAGCCTTAGAAATGGGCGCAGACAGAATCGAAATTGATGTGCAGCAAAGTAAAGATGGGGTTGTGGTGATTCTGCACGACAAAACTTTGAAGCGAACTACAAATGGCAAGGGCTATGTGCGTAATAAGACTTTTGCAGAACTCTCTGCCCTTGTTGCGCTTGCGGAGTTTGCAGCAAGTTTTCCCAACGAAAAAATTCCTACTTTGGAGGAGGCGTTGATATTGATAAATGGAAAAGCAAAGTTTGTGATAGAAATTAAAGATGGAAACGCCTATTATCCTGATATTGAGCAACATATTGTAGCTTTAATTCATCAATATAAAGCAGAAAAATGGTGCATTGTTCATTCTTTTAATGATGCTGCCTTAGCAAAAGTACATGAAATAGATGCAAATATTGTTTTACATAAACTGTTTGTAGCAGGTTTGGGCAGAGATTTGAAAAAATGGGATTATGTGCAGGAATTTTCGGTAAATGAGCATTTTGCCACTAAAAAAATAATTGCAAAAGTGCATAAATTGGGCAAAAAAATTAATGTTTGGACAGTAAATGACAAGGCAAAAATGGAAAGCTTGATAAAAATGGGCGTAGATGGCATTATTACTAATTTTCCCGATATTGCTTTGCAAATAAAAAATAACAAAACATGAAATATATATTCCTTTTGGCTTGGATGCTCATTATTTTTCTTTTTTCGCATCAAGTAGCCGATGATTCCGCTGAATATAGCCGTCTTGCCATTTGGCTTTTACAGCTTTTGGGCATAGACTTGACCGAAATAGCGAAGGGAAATGCTACGTTCATTGTCAGAAAAGCGGCACATATTACAGAATATTGTATTTTGTGTTTGTTGGCGTTAAATGTGGCAAAACACAAATGGATTTCTCCTCAATTCTATTATATTGCCATGATTTTCAGTGTTTTGTATGCCTGTTCCGATGAGTTTCATCAAACGTTTATACAAGGACGTGTGGGTTGCATACAAGATGTGGGCGTAGATAGCATAGGCGTTTTGCTTGGCGCTACTATTTTTTTTCTTTTTAGCTGGTTTTGGCACAAATAAAGCCTATTTTTTTAGCATACATAAAGAAATCTCTGTACTTTTGCAACAAAAATGAGCGTATTTCTACTGCTCAACACGAAAAATATAAAATACATGTTTTGGAATAAACCGACCGTATTGATGTTGGGCTGGGAATATCCGCCGCATATAAATGGAGGACTTGGCATTGCTTGTCATGGCTTGGCGCAAGCATTGGCAGATTATGTCAATATTTTGATGATAGTGCCAAAATCTGCAACTTCCGACAAAAGTCATTTGCGGATAGAAGGTTTGGACAATTACAAAGATGCGGTAGAAGAACCTGTGGTGAGCCATTTTTTGGAGACAATTCCTGTCAATATTTCTCTGAATCCCTACGTTAAAATTAATCCAGAAAAAGAAGTGCAATTTCCTGATGAATTTCCAACTTTGGGAAAAGAAAGAATCACAGACTTTGCAAATACAGAACTATATGGCGGCGATTTGTACCTAAAAGTAAAAGATTATGCACATTTAGTAACTCGCATCGCTGCGCAAAAATCTTACGAAGTCATTCATGCACACGATTGGATGACTTTTCCTGCTGCGATTGCCCTCAAAAAATTGACAGGTAAGCCCCTTGTTATTCACATTCATTCTACGGAATATGATAGAATGGGGGCTGATTCAAAAGGTTGGGTGTATCAAATGGAAAAAACAGCAATGGACGCTGCTGATGCGATTGTAACGGTGAGTCAATATACGGCGAATATTTTGGAAAGTCATTATGAAATAGAAGGTTTCAAAATTTTTCCAATTCATAATGCCATTATTCCTACCAAAAATGCAACACGTAAATCCAAAAAATTTCCCGAAAAATTGGTTACTTTTTTGGGCAGAGTTGCGCAGCAAAAAAATCCTGAAGCCTTTTTAGCAATTGCGATAAAAGTGATGGAACAATATGATAATGTGCGTTTTGTGATGGCAGGAAAAGGGGATATGTTGTCGGGTTTGATGGAAAAAGTGGCGCAAGAAAAACTGGGACATAGGTTTCATTTTACAGGTTTTTTGGAAACAGAAGCCGTAAATGATTTGCTTGCAATGACAGATATTTATGTGATGCCTTCTATTTCTGACCCTTTTGGTTTGTCGGCATTAGAGGCGGCGCAATTTGGGATTCCCTGTATTATTTCTCGTCAAGCAGGCGTGTTAGAAGTCCTAAAAGGCGCACTTACCGCTGACTATAAGGACACTGACTTAATGGCAGAGTATATAGTTACTTTGTTAGAAAATAGTGAGTTGGCAAAAGAGATAGGTAAAACCAGTAAAGAAAGCATTGCTACGCTTACTTGGGGGCAAAGTGCGTTAAAGGTTATCGAAATTTATGGAAATCTTATGCAAAAATGCTAATGCTAAGGGATTGTGTGGCGGCAAAAAAATGCTTGTTTTATGTGCCGTAGGCACAAAATATCGGTAGAAATATGTGCAAATCCCCTCATTTTTACGCATTTTTCGTGCTTGCACGAAAAAATAGCTTAGGTGGGGGGCAATTATTTTTTTTCTACCGATATTTTGCCCCTAACGGGGCAAGCCGCCACACAATCCGTTAGTATCAGCAAAAATGATAGCAAAAAGAGCTAAAACATTCCTATTTTAGCTCTTCTTGAATGTTTTTTATTTTTTCTTATTACCCATACGCATACTCAAATTCAATTCCGCACTTATGCCTACAAAAGGGCGAATCTGAAAACGATTATTAATGGAACTGCTTCCATTTGCATTATTTGTTGCTGCAACTCCCGCCGTTAGCCGAGCAAAATTAAAGACTTTATAGCCTAAACCTGCATAAATTGGCAAGCCAAATAAAGGTCCAGATACTTTTGTATTGTCTATTCCTTTGGGTTGCATAATCATTGCGCCAATAGAAATGGAA
>JAAFHL010000559.1 GCA_013298365.1 Bacteroidota bacterium
TTGCGCCATTCATCGCCGCTGTCATACCACTTGTACCAGAAGCCTCACGGGTAATACGTGGCGTATTCAACCACACATCAGATGCTTCTTTGAGTTTGCGAGAAAGATGTAATTCATAGCCTGTCATCACCGCAACATTTGCCCTTTCTCTCGAAAATTCTACCAAGTGATTGAAGGTACTTATCGCAAATTGGTCAAGTGGATAAGGCTTACCCGCCCAAATAATCTGCACAGGATATTTGACATTATTCAAGAATTTTTCCATTCTATCAATGTCTCTCAACAATAAATCTGCTCTTTTATAACCTGCATAACGTCTTGCCCAAACGATTGTCAATACATTGGAACTGAATAACTTACCACATTGGTCAGCGACAATTTTGAAGGCATCATGTTTTCTTTCTTTTTTGCGCAATAAAATAAAAGCGTCATCATTTCTACCCAAAGCCTCATACATTTGCTTGTCTGCCCAATAATTGAAATTTTGCGCATTTGTAATCCCAATAATTTCGGGAATATTGGGATAATCTTTCCACATATCGGTAGAAACAACTGCGTGCATTTGTGAAACGCCATTGGCAATTTTGGCAAAATGCAAAGCCGCAGGCGTGTGTCCAAATGTATCACTTGTCATACCTGTGATACTTTTCACTTCGTCCAAAGATAAATTACCAAAGAAACCTAAGTTATCTAAATCGTGGATATTATGTTCTTCATTTCCTGCTTTTTCGGGGGTATGCGTGGTAAAAACAAAGCGTTTTTTCACTTCTGCCATGTTTTTAGCATGTTTTTGATACAAATGAAATAACAAAGGCAGAGCATGAGATTCATTCATATGATAAATATCTGTGCCACCTAAAGCCTCTACCACTTTTGCCCCTCCTACACCCAATACAATTTGCTGCGCAATACGAGTGATATTATTTCCATCATACAAACGCTCTGTTATGGTACGAGAAAGATGGTCATTTTCAGGAATATCCGTAGAAAGTAAATAAATTGGAACAGTGTTAAAAGTCTCTGGTTTCAAGCAAAATGCTTTCACATATACCAAATGTTGATTGATTTCAACGGTAACTTTAATGCCTGTATCTTCCAAAAAAGGATAATTTTTACGAATAAACTGCGGACGCATATGACCTTGATCATCACGCACCTGGTCATAGTAGCCATATTTCCACAACATGCCAATGCCTATCATATTTTGTTTCAGTTCAAAAGCACTGCGCATATGCGAACCCGCCAAATATCCCAAACCGCCGGAATAGATTTTCAGGGCTTGATGAATGGCAAACTCCATGGAAAAATAAGCAGCACGTTTGCTATACTTTGCATCAGGTGTATAAGGATGATGCCATTTTGCATATTCTGTTTTCATAAATCGTATTGTAAAATATTAATAGTCAATGATTAGTAATTTAATTTTCTGGATTTTTCACAGAAAAAACCACTAATTTTTTCTAAAAAATGATAATTTAGCGGGCAAAGATACACTTATATTTTAATTTGTTACAAAAAACAGCAAAAAAACAAATGGCTTTCTCATAAAAAATAAAACCACAAAGTTCACAAAGAAAAGTCAGCACAAAGAACACAGAACAGCCTATTCTGCTATAAATCTTTGTGTTCTTTGTGAATCCTTTGAGAACTTTGTGGTAAAATTTAACCTTTTTATTCCATTATTTTTTTATGAGAAAGCCATGCAAAAAAACAAGAAAATGATAGCTAAAAAGCAAAAGGGAAATCATCAAATATAAAAAAACTTACTATTTTACCTTGTGCAGATACACATATACAATCACGCATTTTTATCTGTTTCTTTTCCGATTTCTTCAATTAATGATACGGTATTTATGGGTAAAAAAGTGATTTGCCCTTGAAACTTTGGGCTTCTTATTGTCCAAAAAATAGCCATTTGCCCCGATATGATAAAGAAAAGAAATGCAGCAATAAAAAAACGATAACGCTCCCATGCTAATGTAGAACGAGTTATGTCCTGATATATATATGTAGTAGAGACAAGCGCAAGAATTATTCCCAAAAAAATGACGGCATTTATCCAACCTGCGTGATGCACACAAGATTTTAATTGGTTAATATTGGTAATATTTACATATTTTAGTATGCAAGATGCGATAAAAGCATATAAAAAACAAGCTACAATAGAAAAAAACAGCATAATAACAGCTACTAATAACGATAATTGTATTAGTTCCATAACTTTTGTGATTTTATCTGGAATCGAAACAATTACCGCTATACCCAATAATAACAAAATAGTAACAGCTTGTAACCTAAAAAAAAGTTCAATAACAAAAGAAGAAAGGCTAAAATTTTTCATATTTATTGTGTTAGTATTTGGTTTTAACTTTTTTGCATATAAATAGATGTCAAAAAAACGCACTTATCAAGCGATGAAAATGATGTGTTCCTTGCTCTTTTGTAGGCGAATAACGACCTTGCGTATAAAAACGAGAACGGATTCCTTTTTGTACATTTTCTACCACCTCCTCATCTTCCAATTCCACCTTATCAAGTTCTGTACCTGCCCCTTTTGCCCACTTACTTTCATCAAAAATATAGGTAAAAAAAGAGACTTTTGTATCGTTAATTCCTTGTGGCTCAACCACATTCAGCGAAAGCCCCCAAGGATAAAAGTTAAACATGAGATTTGGGAAAACCCAAAAATAATATGCTGCTACTTTTTTGCCATAATCTAGCGAAGTTTGCGGCAAATCAAAACAAATATCGCCTTCTTTTGCCAAACCTAATTGTAGATTGGAATAAGGAAATATTTCCGTTGTATAACTTTGGTAATCAATCACTTCATTCAAACCTTGATGTACAAAAGGAATATGAAAACCTTCCAAATAATTTTCGCAATACAATGCCCAATGTGCTTTTACCTGATAGGTTTTGGAAAAATTGGGATAAAAAACCATCTTATCAAGGGGCAAATGACCGACTCTTTTTAGCATATCTGCAAAAAAAGAATCGGCAGAAATTGTGGCATTGAGGGACGTAAAAAGCAAATCGCCCACCGCAAATAGCGGCAGTTTTGTCAAATTATCGGAAACAGCAGGGAAATTTTCTGCCTCCTGAAAACAAGGCATAGAGAGAAAGTTTCCTGC
>JAAFHL010000056.1 GCA_013298365.1 Bacteroidota bacterium
TAAGGATTCCAATTCAGTTGAATGGTATCTATCAAGGAACTCATCTGTAAATCTATGGTACAATGATTGTCCGAACTATCTGAAACTGTTCCACAATGATTGAGATAATATAATACATAACAATAAGATTGTGTATTTGCAGCAGGGGCAAAATCACGAATAACCGTATCTTGAATATCGGAAATAGCTGCTACTAATATAGGTGCAGAAGCTCCTGTATAACGAAAAATTCCATAATACCCAAAATCACCCACAACATCTTTATAAGCAGAAAAAGTAATATCAACAGAGTCATCATGCACGACATTTGTGGTATAAATGACAGGTTTGTAAGGCTGAATATTGGGAATGAGATAGATTAAATCATTTTGTGTAAGCGTATCTTTACAACCAAACTCATCTGTAACTATCATGGTAATATCCACATAGTCAGGTGCTGTGTAGGTATGTGGCGAAGGATTGTTTGCCCCTGTATTTCCATCACCATAAGTCCACTCCCAAGTTGTGAGTGCGCCATCAGAAAAAATAGAATTATCTGAAAAGACAACATTTGCAGGGACACAAGCAAATGTACTATCTACGCCAAAACCTGCCGTAGGTGGAATATGCACGACAAGTGTGTCCGACTGTGGCATCAATACCGAGCAACCTGCGCCATCTACTACCGTTAAGGTGGGAATATAAGTCGCAGCCGTAGTAGAATTAGGTGTATTATAGATGTGTTGTGTCGGGTTTTGTTGTGCGCCTGTTCCATCGCCAAAATTCCAATTATATTGCACCACATTTGCACCATTTGCACTAAAAGTAACCGGAAAACCTGGACAAATAGAATGAGGTGTAACTGTATATGTCGCAATTGGCCCATCTATATGAACAAGATTAGGCTTTATAACAGTAGCCGTACAGCCCGATAAATCTGTAATAACCATTGCTACTGTATAATCACCTGGCAAGGCATAACTATGAAAAGGCGTATTAAGAATAGAAACCCCTCCATCACCAAAGGACCAAGAGTAGCTAAGGTTTAGGGGAGAGAAAGGGGGAGAAGGTAATGGCATAAAATTGGTATTGAAAGGTGGACAAGCAGCCGTAACACCACCGGGCGTGTTAAAATCTGGGACTAAATTGGCAATGGTAATATAATTATTTTGGGTTACCGTATTTGTACAGCCATTAGGGTCTGTTACCGTCAAAGAAACGGTATATGAACCATTTGAAGTATAAATATGGGTAGGATTTGGCGTGCTAATAGGCGAAGACGTGCCATCTCCATAATTCCATGAATAATATAAAGAAGCTGCATTTGCTCCTGTTACATTGCTCGAAAAAACCACAGGATTGCCTGTACAATTCACAGGATAAGTTGCACTAAACGTAACTTGCGGATTAAAAACTGCAATAAAACCCGTTTCTGTATGGGAAGAAACACAGCCATTTTGGTCGGTTACACTCAAAGTTACATCATATACACCGCCTGTATTATACACATTTGTAGGATTTTGTAAAGAAGAAGTGCCATTTCCCATGTTCCAACTCCATTGCACAATCGGCACATTTTGAGCGGTTTGGTCAGTAAATTGTACAGAAAGTGGGCTACAACCTGAATCTACATCTACGGTAAAATCTACGTCCAAACCATTCATATTGATATAATTTACAATCGTATCAGATGCTTGGCAGCCAATGGAATTTGTAGTGGTAAGAATGACGGTATAAACGCCAGGTGAGGTATAAGTATGTACAGGATTGCATACCATAGAGGTAGGACTTCCATCGCCAAAATCCCAAATACATGAAGCAGAATTTGCCGATAAATTAAAGAAAAATACACTATCAGGTGCGCAACTTTGAGTTACATTTGCTGCAAAAATCGCTTCTGGCGGCTGTATGGTAAATGTTTGTGTATAGGTATCTGTACAACCCGTATTTACATTTCCTGCTGTGAGCGAAATTGTATAAGTCCCTGGATTTATATAAGTATGAGGGGGTGGATTTTGTCCCATAAAAATGGGGCTTCCATCATTAAAATCCCAAGAATAAAAGGTAGCAGCGATTGACTGATTGGTAATCGTTACCGTAGCAGGTGCGCTACAACTTTGCGTAGGCGAAATAGAAAAGCGCACAATCGGTCCATCTATGTGAATGAAATCTGTTTTTACCAAAGTATCTCTACACCCCTGATTATTGACAATCAAAGTTACATCAAAATAGCCTGTATCTGTATAGGTATAAGAAGGCGTTGCCCCTGAACCTGTACCTTGTCCCAAACCAAATAGCCAACTGCTCTGCCCAAGTGGTACACTTAAACTGGTAAAACTAATTGGAAAAGTGCCGCAAGTATCTGTTGGCGTTGCCGTAAAATCTACCACAGATGGACTCCCCACTTTTATATAATTGGTACGAATCAAAGTATCTTTGCAACCATCTACATTCGTAATAATCAAGGCAACGGTATAATTCCCTGTATTTGTATAGGTAAAAGTGGGATTTTGCAGCGTAGAAGTAGAACTCGGCACTGTACCAAAATCCCATGCCCACGAAACAATGGGCGTAGTTGAGGTGCTTTGGTCTTGAAAATTGACCGTATAAGGAACACAACCCTGCGGATTAGGCAAGGCAACAAACAAAGCTTCGGGTCTCACAATTTGCACAAACGCTGGCGTAGGTTGAAAGGTAGCACTACAACCTGAACTATTTGTTACAGTAAGCGAAACATTAAAATTACCTGTATTGAGGTAATTATGGCTGGGATTTGTCGCAGCGGACAAGGGTGTGCCATCACCAAAATTCCAAGTATAATTAGTTGCACCTGGCGCA
This sequence comes from Bacteroidota bacterium, assembly GCA_013298365.1. Lineage (GTDB taxonomy): Bacteria > Bacteroidota > Bacteroidia > J057 > J057 > JAAFHL01. Next base: position 2,818 of record JAAFHL010000056.1, read on the forward strand.
GAAGAAGTGAAACTTACCGTATGTGGCGCAGTACAAGCCAAATTTGTAGTTGAAGTAAAAGAAACCACAGGGCTATTTTGTACATTAATATTGATGCTAGCATTGCTGGCACAACCTGTTTGTGTATCGGTCATGGTAGCTGTAATCGTATAACTACCCGGCGTGGTGTAGGTAAAATTAGGGCTAATTGCCGTAGAAGTAGCAGGTGTTCCTCCCCCCGAATTCCAAGAAATCGTATTTAACGCCACTTGCTGCCACTGCACACTGATGGGCTGATTGGTACAAAACTGTGTACTTGCAGCATTAATCGTAGGCGGTGTTTGTCCTACTTGCACTGCATTTGGCAAAGTGAAAGTAGTTGTACAGCCCGAAGGCGTTGTAATGGTATGACTTACATTAAAAACCCCATTTGCTGTGTAGGTATAAGTCGGACTTGCTGCGGTAGAAGTGCCTTGTCCTGGTCCAAAATTCCAAGCATGAGTAAAACCTGCGGGTCCTGTCCATATAAAATTGATAGGCGTTGAAGTATTACAGCTAATGTTGGGATTTACCGTAAAAACGGCAGAAGGCGGCTGAATAACCGTAATATATCCCGATTGCACCACATTGTCTGTGCAGCCATTTGCATCTGTTATAATCAAGGTTACGGGAAGTCCTGCCCCTGCTGCATTATAAAGATGTGAAGGATTAGCCGTTGTTCCAAAAGGACTGCCATCACCAAAATCCCAATTATAGGTAGTAATAGGTGCAGAACCAGGCACACTTGCATTGGTAAATTGAACCGATTGCCCCACACATAATTGCAGGGGTGTGCCTGTAAAATTGGCAGTAGGTAAGGTAAAAACATCTACGTAATTAGATTTTACAACCGTATCCGTTTGTCCATTTGTATAGACTAAATACAAAGTTACCGTATAACTTCCCGTAACACTGTATGCTTGTGTAATGCTCACAAAATTACCGCCCGTTTGCCCGTTCCCAAAACTCCACGAGTAACTGGCAACATTACTTGCTGTTGCGGTAAAAGTTACAGAGCCTGAGCCACAGATTATTGTGTCATTGGCAGAAAAATTTTGAGCAAACAACGAATTTCCGATACAGATTAGTATGAGCGAGATGAACAGGTGCGAAAGAAATCGTTTCATGTATTTTTATAAAAAGTGAGAAAACGTATCGTTAATTGATTTATGAAAAAAAATGCCATTTAGTACCTAAACAAGTGTGATGCTGTAAACAGGATAAATTGTCATCTTCTATGTTTCCCAAAGCCAACCATTCTGTAAGAATCCAGAAAACTATACAATTAAATCCTTGTCTGCGGATTCTTACAGAATGGAATATTTATCTCGTTTAACGCATGATATACATAAAGACACAATTTTCGTGCAAAATACAGAATTATTTACGTTTTTTGTATTACCTTAGCAAAAAATTTATATTTCCTTTCTTATAAAGCATATATTCACTCTTTTTATGAAGCAGTTTTTATTTATTTTTTGTATATTTTACTCATTTTCAGTTTTGTATGGACAAAAAGAACAAAACCTAATTACCTTAGAAAAACAACGATTTCTCGCCATGACGCAAAAAGATACCCTCTTTTTACAAAAAGTCTTGGCTGATGACCTCATTTACACCCATTCTAATGCCTTGGTAGAAACGAAGAAAGACTTCCTTACGTCTATTCAGACGGGGAGAATTATTTATAAAAATCTTGAATCGGAAGAGATAAAAGTACGTATGTATGAAAAAACAGCCATCATAAACGGGCTTGTACATGTTGTTGGGGCATTGAATGGAAAAGATTTTGACATACATTTGCGCTATGTAGATGTGTATCACAAAAATAAAACTGGTTGGCAATTAGTGGCGTGGCAATCGGTGAGAGTACCTTAGTAGTTAAAAATTAATAATGAAAAGTTGAAAATTAAAACTCCTCCATTCATACTTTACTTTATTAACATTCCTTAAAGCAGAAAAATCTCACTTCGCAGCGAGACCTTCCAAATTCTAACCCTGAATGTAATCTATGGCTTAATTTCTTACAATGCTATCACAAACTTAAACACCTGTAATGAAGACGTTTGCAGGTTATAAAACGCTGCATATAAAAAATATTTTTCGTGGAAATTATTTTGTGGAAAGAATTGAATTATTTTTCTACTAAAAAATCACTCATTCCTGCATACCAAGATGTCGATGTATTGTTGTAATCTTGTCGGAAACGCTTTAAAATTTCGCTTTTTTCATTTATCAAAAAGCCTACATTTCGCCGATATTTTGCCGTATATTTCGACCATTCGCCCGCATTGTCTTCATATTGTGGAAAAGTATAGCCCTCCAAAATATTTTTTATTTGCGCAGCTTCCACTTTTTCGTCCGAATGACAGACGATAAGCGCAATCTGTATATTTGAGTTATTTTTGTGCATGTCATATAGCCTTTGCAGTTGCTTCAACAACCTTTTGTCTGTCCAAAGCGGTTCACAACAAAAGAAATATGTTTTTTTGCCTTGATACATTTCAGGACGGAAATCACTTGTATTCAAGCTTTTTAAAGGCGTAACTGGCGTTTTTCCTACAAAATCATAACTATTTTGTTGAAAACTTAGGTAGGGCAAAACGTCTTTCCACAAGAAAAAAGAAGCCCCAAGCCAAAGCAATGTCAAGCCTATCAAAAAAGGCTTTTTCATTTTTGCCAACACCCAAAGATAGCCCAAAGCCAAACTTATTCCTGCCACAAGTGTAAAAACAGGCACAATAATGGGAAAAAGATAAGGCATTTCTTCACGCACTTGCGCAAAACTTGATTCCAACGGAACAGTAAAAATAGAAACAAGGGGCTGCGCAAGCCAAAAAACGAGCATTTGCAAGGGCGAATACTGCCACTTTACCTTCAAAGCAATACCATAAAGAAAATAATGCCCCATGACGGCAACACAAGAAATGAAAATACTGTGAGACATATTGTAGGGCGTAGTGAAAAAGAACCCTAATACTCCTAATAAGAAAGGAAAAAGAATTTTTTGTTTCATAATCGTTGAAAATCAAAGAATTAATGTTAGTTTTATTACAACAAAGATAGGGCAAATGAAAGGCAGAGAAAAACACAAGGCTAAGGAATTTGACACAAATAACTTCATTTTCAGCAACATTTTTTGCGATACACTTTACTTGTCGCATAGCGACAAAATATCGGTAAAAAAAACATAAATCCAACGCCTTATTATTTTCGTGCTTGCACGAAAATATCGGCTAAAAGTGGGGGAAGTGAACATGTTTTACCAATATTTTGTACCTACGGCAGAGAAAAACAAGATAGCAAGCAAATATTTTTTCATTATCTAAAAAATAAGAATAAATTTGCAAATATTTATTTACGCTCAAAAAGCGTTATCATTTCAATATTTGTATTATGTTATTACTCATTGAGTGTATTCAACTTAGGTTCTTGCGTAGCATTATGTATTTGCGTCCCTTTCATTGGGGCTTGTTTATATGGGTACGCTATTTTATGGTCAGTCCCAAATAGGAATATTATCATGAAAATATAAAAGCTTTCATTTCGTTAAGGATTTTTTTGGATATGGAAAAACAGACGATATTACAAACTGGTATTACCCTTCAAAGCGGCAAATATCGCATAGAACGTGTGCTTGGGCAGGGAGGCTTTGGTATTACCTATCTCGCCTATCAAACCACCTTTCAAGACAATGTGGTCATAAAAGAGTTTTTTTTGAATGGCTTTTGTGTACGGGCAGAAGACAATACTGTTCATTCCATCAATCTCCCTACGGGCGAATTTGGGAAGTTTAAAGATAGGTTTTTGCAAGAAGCTCGTTTTCTGTACAAACTCAAAGGCAATAAAAACATTGCAGAAGTGGTAGATTTTTTTGAGGAAAATGGCACAGCTTATATGGTTATGCCTTTTATTGCCGAAGAAGATGTAGAAAAATATACCCGCAAACAGCCGAATAATCGTTTGTCAGAAGCAGAAGCAATAGATTTTATGGCACAAACAGCAAATGCTTTGGCGATTGTACATGCCAATCATATTTTGCACAGAGACATAAAACCATCTAATTTGCTACGCAAACATGATGGAACTGTTGTTTTAATTGATTTTGGTTCGGCAAGAGAATTGCTTTCGGGGGAGTTTTCGCAAGCCATGAGTACGATTATTTCTGCGGGCTATGCGCCACCTGAGCAGTACAATGTTTCGGCAAAAAGAGGACCTTTTTCGGATATTTATGCGATGGGCGGGACTTTGTATCGTTTGATTACAGGAAAAATGCCCCTTGATGCCACCATGCGTAGCATCGAGGATTTGCCTGAACCTATCAGTTTAAATGCTACCATTTCGGAGCATGTAAATGCCGCTATTATGAAAGCCATGCAGCTAAAACCTGCGAATCGTTACCAAAATGTGGCGGAATTTATAGCAGATTTGCAGCAGCCTTTGGCACAGCAAGTGGAATATGAGGAAAAAACGGTCATTTTACCCGATAATAATAAAACCGAACTGTTGGTAAATACGCCTATTTCTGTTTCCCAAGAACCCAAAACCGCCATTTCGCAGCCAACTTCTATCCCTCAAAATGGCTATATTCCGCCAACACCTTCCCCTATTCAATCAAGTGCATGGCATCAAAAAACACCTATCAGGGTGGGAATGATTGCCGCTTTGCTGGGTTTGATAGGCTTTGGTGCGTATAAAGCAGTGAATAAAGACACAACAAGAGAAGACATAATTGTGCAGGATACAAATACGCAAGAAAAGCCTAATACAGGAGATGTGCCTAAAAACGAACCTGTAAATACCCAAACAGCCGCAGAAATTGCCGCAAAAGAGCAGCGTATTCAAGACTCGATTAAACGTGCAGCACAGCAAATGTCGGAAGCAGAGAAATTGAAGTCTTTTAATGAGGCAAAACAAAAAGGAGACATGTTATTTCAGCAAAAACAATATGCTGCGGCAAAACAAGCTTACGTATATGCCTTGCAAATCAATCCCAAAGATGCTTATTGCAAAAACCAAATACTATCCTGCGAAGTCGCCATTGCACAAAGCCAAAATCCAACGCCTAACAACCCACAAAATCCCAATAACCCGCCCCCTCGTCCGATGAGAACGACTGGCACAATTACAGGTTTGCGAGATGCTACGGGAGAAGTATTTGATTATGAAGGAGATATAGTACAAGGTATTCCAAATGGGCAAGGAACTTTTAAATACAAAAATGGGAGTACTTGCAAGGGAAATGTAAACAATGGACACCTCAACGGGCAATGTGAATGTAACTATGAAGATGGAGCGAAGTTTGTGGGGAGTGCGATAAATGATATATGTACAGGTTTTGGGAAATATTATTTTCCAGAAGGCGGCAGATATGAGGGCAATTTTGCCAATGATAACTTCAATGGTGCGGGCAAAATGTATGTCAAAAATGGAAAAGAATGGTTTGAAGGCAATTTTCTAAATGGCAATATAGTAGGAGCAGTAATTTGGCACTATGCAGATGGTTCTACAGAAAAGGGACGCATAGATGGGACTACTTTTGTGCCAGAAGGAAGCGACAAAACGCAGCATAATTCCAAGCCTCAAAAAACAGGCGATATAAAAACACATCATAAGTTATAAAAATATTACCTATTTATTTTACATAGTAATAGGTGAAAAATAACTTGGTCAAATTATAGATGTAACATACGCTTTAGCTTGTGGCATAACATCTAAACACAAGCTAAAGCGTATGCTACAAAAACGTCAACTTATTTTTGACACATTACATAGATAGTTATTTTCTGTGCTAATCTTTCAACATCAGCGTTTATCGTTACGAAACCAAATATTTTTTATGGACATCTTCACATCAGAATCCCGTTCTTTTTTGTACCAATACCTCAACAACGCATCGCCTACAGGGTTTGAGTCGTCAGGTCAGCAAATTTGGTTAGATTACTTGCGCCCTTATATAGATAGCTATATTTCAGATGCGTATGGTTCTGTAGTAGGAGTTATCAATCCCGATGCACCCTACAAAGTAGTCATTGAAGCCCATGCAGATGAGATTTCATGGTTTGTTCATTATATTTCCGAAGAGGGCTTAATCTATGTGAGCCGAAATGGTGGCTCTGACCATACGATTGCGCCATCAAAAAGGGTAAATATTCATACAGAAAATGGCATGATAAAGGCAGTTTTTGGCTGGCCCGCTATTCATACACGTAGAGCAGGCGAAGAACCTGTACCTGCGGTAAAAAATATTTTCTTGGATTGTGGCTGCATAAGCAAGCAAGAAGTGTTGGACTTGGGCATACATGTAGGTTGTGTCATTACCTACGAAGACGAATTGATAGAATTGCAAAATCGCTATTTTTGTGGACGTGCCTTAGACAATCGTATGGGCGGTTTTATGATTGCACAAGTCGCTCGTTTGTTGAAAGAAAATAATATAAGCTTGCCTTTTGGCTTATATATTGTCAATTCGGTACAAGAAGAAGTAGGGCTAAGAGGGGCAGAAATGATTGCTCGTACCATCAACCCAAATGTAGCAATTATTACAGATGTAACGCATGACACTTCTACCCCCTTGATAGACAAAGTGCAAAACGGTGATATAAAATGTGGCTTAGGACCTTCGCTCACAACGGGTCCAGCGGTGCAAAACAATTTGTTGAAATTGATAATCAATACCGCAAAAACAAACGACATTCCTTTTCAACGTGAAGCAGCATCTCGCTCAACAGGTACAGATACAGATGCTTTTGCCTATACAAATGGCGGTATTCCATCTTGTCTGATTTCACTCCCTTTGCGCTATATGCACACAACGGTGGAAATGACAGCTATTTCAGATATAGAAAATGTGGTCAAACTGATTTATCATAGTTTGCAGCAAATTGCTGAGGGGCAAGATTTTAGGTATATAAAATAAATGTTAAGCAAGAATCTTTTCCTTCTCACACATCGTTAGGTTTTGAGTAATTTAGTTGAAATATTATTTAGCTTAAACCATATAAGACACATAAGAGCATATAAGTCAGTACAAATAGCTTCTTATATGTACTTGAATGTCTTATATGGTTGATAATTTGGGCTTATTATTCAAAAACACTTTTCAAATAGTCATTCAAAAACATGCCTTTAGGGTCTAATTTTCTACGAATACGCAAAAAATCTTCCCAATGCGGATAATTTTTTGATAAATATGCTGTATCACAAGTATTGAGTTTTCCCCAATGTGGGCGACCGCCATAACTTTGGCAAATCGCTTCTACGGCATCAAAATAGGGTTTTGATTCCATGCCTTTGTATTGATGCACAGCGATATAGGCACTTTCTCTACCAAAAGCGGGACTAAGCCATATATCATCGCTTTTTACAAAACGACATTCTATCGGGAAATGCACCCGAAATTGCTTTTCATCTATTACTTTTTTGATGGCAACAATCGCTTCTTCAAAATATTGTGCAGGAATATTGTACTCCATTTCCCTAAACCTCACCAATCGTGGCGTAGGATAAACCTCATGGCTCCAACACTTGCGAGAAGCCGAAGAAGCCGCAGGACCAATGAGTTTTGCAATAGGAATCGTGAGCGGCGGAATGTATTTTGAAAGGGTGCTAAATGCCTGAAAAACCCAATTTTCCAATACCACATCTGACAAATAGTTGGCAATTCCATAACTATCCGCAGGCTCGTCTGTGGCGTTCATGATTTTTCTTTGAATAATTTCCGTATGTGGAAAGTAATAAAACTCAAAATTTCTATTTTTCTTTGCTTCTTCCAAACGAGATAAACCCTCCGAAAGACGCATTTTATCGGTATGATAATGCAATTTGTATGCAGGAACTAATTGCAAACGCAAGGTAGAAATAATGCCCATCATGCCCATAGAGACTTGGGCAGCCTTAAAAACCTCTCTGTTTTGTGTCTCAGAGCAGTCTATGATTTCCCCAGAAGCGGTAATAATTCTCATACCTACCACCATCGTAGCCAAAGAGCCAAAACTCACGCCCGACCCATGCGTACCTGTACTAATTGCACCCGCAATAGACTGCACATCTATATCGCCTTGATTTGCCAGCCCCATTCCATAGTCATAGAGCATCTTTCCCATTTTTCCAATCTGTGTACCTGCCTTCACAACTGCCTGACAATTAGCCACATCTGCCGCTACTACCCCTTGATATTTTTCCAAAGAAATCAACATATCGCCTGTGTGAATCAAAGGCATAAAAGAATGTCCATGTCCCACAAGGCGAATCCTAAGCCCTTCTGCTTGCGCTTGTTTGACGAGATTCAAAATTTCATTTTCCGTAGCAGGATACGCAATTTGTCGAGGCGTAGCTTGCACATCTCCCGACCAGTTTTGAAAAGTTGGCATAATTTATCTTCTGCGTTTTTTGGCATTTTTGTCCATGCCAACAAAATTATTTTTCACCGTTTTTTTCTTTTCTATCGGCACATTTTTCATCTGTCCTGGCTGTTCTAACTCCGATTTTGGCTTCTTTTTCTTCGCTTTGAGCGACACAATCTGTGAGACAGGTTGTGTAATCTTGGTGCGATTTTGAGGTTGCAAACCAAAATCCTCTTCTAATGCGTGTACATCAATGACAGTAAGTGCCACTTTTCCTCGAGAAATTGCCCGCACATTGTCTGCAATAATCTGCTCCAAAGGACCACTTCTTTCTTGCGCCTCCAAAGACAAACGCATAAAATGAATTACCCTTGCCAAGGCTTCCCATTTTTTCTCATTTTCGTCTGCCATCACTGCAATTTTCTCCAACATGGCTTCTATATTTTTACCATAATGGGCAAAACGAGGCATTTTATAAAGATAAGGAACAGGGATAATCGTTTTTTTGGCGTAAGATTCACGCGTAGGAATGGGAAATGGCGAATCCACATCTAATTGAAAATCGCTCATCACTATCAAACTATCCCACAAATATTGCTTAAATTCTGCTGTATCTTTGGGGTCAGGGTGCAATTGCGCCATTGTTTTCACAATTTGATGCGCTATCTTTGTACGTTGTATCCTGTTTTCTATTGTAAGTGCATACTCTATCATAGACTGAAAATTGCGTCCAAATTCTCTAAGCCTAATCGGTGTAGTGGTTATTGTATAATTCATGTTTTTTTTCTAAATACCTGCAAAATCTATGTTTCTCATCTCTGATGAGCTGCAATCAGCAAATTAATTGCAAATTAGCATAAAAAAGGCTAATTTTGCAAAATATTTATAGCATTTAATTTCAATGACAACACATTTTCCGATTTCTAACGACACTTTGACATCTTTTGCGCAATTAGTGGAAGTAATACACGAGTTGCGGGTAAAATGCCCTTGGGACAGAGCGCAAACGTATGAGAGTTTGCGACACCTCACGATTGAAGAAACCTATGAGTTGGCAGATGCGATTTTGAAAGGGGACACACAGGAAACAAAGGTGGAATTGGGCGATTTGTTGTTACACATTGTTTTTTATGCCCGTATTGCAGAGGAAAAAGGCGACTTCGACCTCAAAAATGTTTTTGATGCCTTGCGTGAAAAACTCATTCGCCGCCACCCACACATCTATGGCAACACAGATTTGAACCTCGAAAGTGCGGAAGCGGTGAGAGATAACTGGGAGAAAATCAAACAGTTAGAAGGCAAAAAGAAAAAATCGGCAATGGCAGGTGTGCCTGATAGTATGCCAAGTTTGATAAAAGCCATGCGTATGCAGGAAAAAGCGGCTTCTATTGGCTTTGATTGGGCAGATAAATCAGGAGCTTGGGAAAAATTGCATGAGGAACTTGGAGAGTTTGAGGCAGAAACGACTTTGGAAAAACAAACGGAAGAAATGGGCGACATCTTTTTTGCCTTGATAAATTACTGCCGACTTGCGGGCATCAATGCAGATGAGGCACTTTCTCGCACAAACGATAAATTTAAGTCTCGTTTTCAATATATGGAAAAAAAGGCAGATGCAGCAAATACCGCACTTGCAAATATGACACTTGACGAGATGGAGGCATGGTGGCAAGAGGCAAAAGAGGGAATTAAAAAGTAGTTGAGAGTTGAAAATTGAGCGTTGAAAGTTGATATTTCCACAGACTTAAAAGAAGTAGTTATAAATCAATGTAACTTACAGATAATCAAATTATTATCATTAAAATACCTTCTTAATTTATTTTGCGCAACATATTTTCGACCTTTATTTTCGGCAATTTTTGGATAGGAATTGTGGCGGTAATGATGTGTATTTTTACCAAAAAAGCATTAGGACTTATACTTCCTGATGCTTTTTTGCCTTTTGTAGGCTTCTCTACACTCACAAGTTATGGATTTCATGCCTATCTCAGCCGTTTTTATTTTCCTGTAAAAAAAGGCTTACGCCAGCAATGGATAGCTCAACACACTCGTTTTTTACTTGTACAAAGTGGTATTTCTGCTTTTTTATGTCTCTTTTTTTTCTCTGAATTAATAGATTTTGCCCTATACATTCTGCCCATAGCACTTGCTACTTTTTTGTACTCTGCCCCGCAAATTCCCTTTCCGCTTTTCATTTTTTTGCGAAAAATTGCCGTAGGAAAAACCCTATATCTTTCCCTTTCATGGACGTATGTAAGCGTTGTTTTGCCATTATTGATAGGAAATGAGGCTATTTTTTCGCTACAAAACGTCTCTTTTTTAGTGAATCGCTTTTTACTCATTTATCTGATTGCCATTTTATTTGACAAAAAAGACAAAGAAAATGACCAATCCTTAGCCATCAAAAACCTTATTACCCATTTGCCTATCCACAAAATCCAACAACTTATGGCATGTTGTATATTCGCATTTTTAGGCAATAGTTGTATATTTTTATATGAAACGCACCTTTTTTCGCTGTTCTTTTTTATGTTATTTCCTATGATATTATTGCTTATGAGCCTACGTTTTATAGGCAAAACCGATAATGATTATGTTTATTATGGCTATTTAGACGGTTTATTAACGGTTTCCAGCTTTGCTATTTTGTTATAAGTATAATTTTCAAAAAAAATAAGATATTTTTTACAACATGTCTGCCATTTTTGTTTTCCTTATCCCGTTAGGGATAAAATATCGGTAGAAAATAATAAATCGCCCAAAATTCGCCCAAATTTTTCGTGCTTGCACGAAAAAACGTATAAAATGGCTCGTTATATTTATATTTCTACCGATATTTAGTGCCTACGGCACAGAAAAATAACGATTATAATTGGCAGACATGTTGCTCTTATTATGTCAAAAATTATGGATAAAAAATAAAATATTTCACATTTCATAATTTTATAAAAAAATAATTTGTATAATTAAGATATTTTCACGTAATTTGCCCTACCATTTAATATATTAGGATTCTTGATTTTTGACTACGCAATCTCAACTTTTGGGTTCCATGACAATTTTTGTGGATTTTTGCGTAAAGTAGGGGTTGCAACCCCTACTTTACGTAAAAATCCCTGCTTTGAGACTTGTCTCCACAAAAATTGTCATAGAACCAACTTTTTTAACTATCAACGCTCAACTTTAGATGAAATACATTTTTACTTTGGCATTAGTGTGCCAATTTTGGGCAATTTCTGCCCAAAATTGTGGCGAAAATTACGCATGTTGGCGAGAAAAAGGCATTTTAGCCTACCAAAAAGGCGACAAGGAAATGGCTATCGTAGCTTTCAAAATGGCAAAGCAATGCCCTGACCTCCCATTAGTCAATGACTTAAAACAATGGAGCGAAAAAGCTTATACAGGCGAAATTGCGGCTACACAAATGGTGGCAAAAACCGTAAATATGATTCGGGGAAGCCAGAATGAAAGCGAAAAAATAGACGCAAATCTTTATTACTACGAAAAAGGGAGAAATGAATTTGGCAATGGCAATTATTGGGCAGCGTATAGCTTTTTTGTTCATGCCCAAAATATTAACAACCATGATAATATAAATACTTGGTTGGAAAAATGTATGAAAGGGACAGAAGCTGTAAAATACTATGAATCAGGCAATCTTACACAAGCTTTACGTTTGTTTGAGCAAATGAATAGCCCCTTAAAAGACGATTTTTCTAAAGAAAAAATAGCAGAAATTAACACTTTTTATACGCATTTTCAACCTATTTTTCAAGCCTGCAAAGCTGAACAAAATGACAGTCTTTTGCTACAAAATCAGCAATTAAGCCTCATTCCTACCGATATTTTATCGCTGCCACAGCTCACTTTTTTAAATTTGAGTAACAATCATTTGCAGAAATTTACCCTAAAAATGACAAAGTTAGCGCAACTAAAAAGCCTGAATGTAGCGCATAATGAATTGAGCGAAATCAATACCGAACTGCTTGCCAACCGAAATTTGAAAAGTTTAGACATGAGTTACAATAAAATCACGTCTATTCCCAAGCAAATTTCGCAACTCACACATTTACAAGCACTTGACCTTACAAATAATCACCTTGAAACGCTGCCCAAAGAAATCGCAGGTCTCACACAGTTGGAACATCTGTATCTTTCGTCTAATGATTTGATGCAATTTCCCCTATATGTTACGCAATTTCCCAAACTCAAAAGCCTTCATTTGTCCCAAAATGCGATACATGATGTGCCAGCAGCTATTGGTTATTTGACAGAATTGGAGGAATTGGATTTGAGCGATAATACATTTTTGCGTTTTATTCCCAAACAAGCAGGCTATCTTAAACATTTAAAAATCTTAGATTTAAGTGACAATGTTTTTATGTTTGAGCTAACTTCTGTCTTGGGGGATTGGCAAAATTTGGAGCAATTGAGTTTACGAAATTGTGGCATGAATGTAATTCCTTCCGAAATTGGACAACTCAAAAAATTGACTTTATTGGACATGGAAGGGAATCATATCACTTTTTTGCCTACCGAAATTGGCGGTTTGACACATTTAGAAGCATTGGATTTGAGCAGCAATTCTTTGCGCACTTTACCACCAAATATTGGCAATCTTACGGCTTTGCAGGAGCTAAATCTGAGCAATAATCCCTTGTTACATAGTCTTCCTACGGAAATAAAATTACTCAAAAATCTACAAGAGTTAGATTTACGGGGTGGCAACTTTACGAATCTAGAAAAAACCAAAATTAAGCGACTTGTGCCAAAAGGTTGTGAAGTCATTTTTGAGTAGTTGTTGTTGCCAAAATATACAATGCCTATATTTTCGGATATAGGCATTTTTATATGTAGAAATGCACTATTTAACTACAATTAATTG
>JAAFHL010000560.1 GCA_013298365.1 Bacteroidota bacterium
AGCCTATCGAAACGCCGCTTCTATCCATTTTTCATTTTATTTTTATGCGCATACAATATAATGCTCCTGTAACACTCACATTTGCCATCATCTGCACCCTTGTATTGGCGATTTGCTCACTTATTCCTGGTGCAATAGACTTTTTTGCCGTTTCTTCGGGCAAAAGTCCTACAAGTATTGGCTTTTATTTTTCCCTTTTTTCGCATGTTTTTGGACATGCAAATGTGCAGCATTTGCTGGGAAATATGTCTTATTTGCTACTACTTGGTCCTACGATAGAAGAAAAATATGGTTCAAGCGATTTGGCGATGATGATGTTTGTTACCGCTGTATTAACAGGGGTTTTTCAGTTAGTGTTTTTTAGTGGCGGATTATTAGGTGCAAGTGGCATTGTGTTCATGATGATTTTGCTTAGTTCTATCACCAATTTCGATTCGGGAAAAATTCCTTTAACCTTTATTTTGGTGGCTACTTTATATCTCGGCACAGAAATCGTTCATTCTATTCAAGACGACAATGTTTCGCAATTTGCGCACATTATGGGCGGCGTTTGCGGAAGTGTTTTTGGTTTTTGGTTACAAAAAGGTAGAAAAAAACGCTGAAAAATACTCAAGTATTTTGAAAATTTTCAAGTATATTTCATACAAAACGAAAGATGACATTTTTATGCAAAACAAAACCGCATTCATTACAGGGGCAGGTTCTGGAATTGGCAGAGCCTTGGCGATACAGCTCGCACAACGTCAAGTTGAGGTCATTATTTGCGATATAAAATCCCATACTTTGGCAGAAACGGAGGAAATGATAGCCAAAATAGGCGGAAAAGTAACTTCTTATCTCTTAGATGTTTCTGATAAAATGGCTTTTTTTGCTTTGGTAGAAAAACTAATTGAAACGCATAAAACCATTGATATTGTGATTAATAATGCAGGGGTTGCCTTAGCTCCTACGACATTAGAAAAAACAAAAATGACTGATTTTGAGTGGATTATGGGTATAAACTTTTGGGGGGTAGTATATGGAACACAAGCCTTTTTGCCACATTTGCACACACGTCCCGAAGCATGGATTGTAAATATTTCCAGTGTTTTTGGCTTGGCAGGCATAGACAAACAAACGCCTTATTGTGCTGCCAAATTTGCTGTGAGAGGTTTTACGGAGGCTTTGCGTATGGAATTGTTAGACACAAATATAACGCCGATAGTGGTACACCCTGGCGGTATAGACACCAATATTGTGAGAGATAGTAGGGGAGAAGATGCTGCACAAATTGCAAAAGTTGCCGCTAATTTTGCCAAAAATGCAGCAAAAACTACGCCTGATGAGGCTGCTGCTGTCATTATCAAAGGCATTTTGCGCAAAAAAAAGAAAATTCTGATTGGGACAGATGCGTGGGTAATGGATAGATTTGTGCGTTTATTTCCTGTATTGTATTCCAATATATTTTCCTTTTTTGTGAAGAAAATGGGGATTTGAAGTACATAAAAACACCTCATTCTGCAAGAAATATGCTTCTTACAGAATGAAGTCTTAGATGCATTGTAGTACGCTACAATATCTTACCCTTAATTAATCGCGAGATGGATACATTCCTTGAAGTGCAATAATGTAATTAATAGCAAGATACGCATGATTTACTGAAGGTTTTGCAGCATCAGTGTTAACTGCTGCCTTTTCCACACCTGCTTGTCCAAGCTCATAGTGAGGAAGTCCATTACCTTGTCCTGCACCTACCATTACACGTCCTCTTAAATCGGGCAGGCGGAAAGTTGTTTGCCCATTGCCTCCATAAGTTGTTCCTAAGAGGGAAAAGAGGGCAGTGTTTGATGAAATGCTAATCTCCTGACCATGACAATACGCCCAACCTCTTGGCGCAAAAGTTCCGGCGAAAGCAATAATCGTTGCTAAATACGGATAATCCATAATTTTAAAAATTAAATTTTTAAAAAATAAGTTAAAGTATAAAAGACACTTACCCTAAGATAAGTATTCAATTTTGTGTTATAATATCTCAGCTTACTTCATTGATTTCTAACAAAGTAAATTGCACTTCTTCGGGCGAATATACTGCCATAATGGGCAAAATCAAGGTCGTAAAAGGTCTGCATCTTGCATACAAAACATGAAGCATTTCTTTTTTCTGACTTTTTGGGTATTCGATTGCCTTAAAAGTCCTTTGATAAACATTTTGGTACGCAATATGTCATCTATGCACATAGCCGCTCAGGTCATGCCTACTGCAAAACCATTATCAAAGTATATATGCTGTCTTGCTGTATCTGCCTCAATATCTATTTTGGATATCGAAAGGCATAATTCCCTAAAATCTTTAATACCTTGTGTTAATACATAAAAATCATGTATATCTTCGCTGAAAACAGTTGCGATTTGTTGCAATTTTTATATGGACATTTTCATTGAAAAATAAATTATACATGTTATACTACACAAACAAATAAGGATTTAGCCATTGTGTAAATGCTTTTTCTTTAGCTTCTTCAACCAATTTATCTATGACATTTGTAAGCGGAAAATCCTGAATGACTTCATGTAGATACGCATTTCCCTGCTTCGTACTTTTGTATAAAGTATGGACACACTGCGTTCTTTGCGTATTTGCCACACAATGCACCTTTTTGCGCACACTATGAAGGGTGTGATTTTTGGTTTTGCCTGAAATCAACAGATTGGCAAGCAATTGCCCCGATTCATAGCCTAACAAAGTATATTCGGTAATATTGATTTCTTTTTCAGTACATTGTTTGATAAAACGGTCATTATCTGCTGTTTGTGCGAATATATTTAAACTTGTAACATAATAAATCTCTTCTGGCGCAGGCAGATTAGGATTTGTAAATAGCTTTTGTACAAAGGGATAGGTTACAAAAATAGGCACTTTTCTACTTAGTAAATTTGCATATACACCCGCAAATTTTTCGGCATCTCTATGACTTAGGACAACAAAAATCGCATCAAATTGATTTTCTTGATATGTTTGAACAAAATGTTGTACCCCTACCTCGTCTTGTTTGTCGGGTATCACATAAATAGAAGGTGATTTTGCCGAAACACTTGCTATACCTTCATAAAAACTGTATGTCATTTGATACCCTCCTTCAT
>JAAFHL010000561.1 GCA_013298365.1 Bacteroidota bacterium
ATACAAGTTCTTCTTGTAATGCTTCTTTTACGTACCAAAATACCCCTGGTACTACTTCTACACAGTTTACAAGTACTTCTACCGCAAGCAATCCTAATACGCCGCTTAGTTACAACTGGGCAGTAACAGATGCAAATGGAAATGCTGTTGGAACAAGCACACTCGTAAGTCCAACTTGGAATTTAGCTGCGGGAACTTACACCGTTTGTTTGAGTATTGCAGATGGCACAGGTTGTACGGATTCTGATTGTCAAACGGTTGTGGTAGGCGGAACAGGAGGAAATTGTATGTCTTCCTTTATGTGGGCAGCTAATGGCTTAATAGTACAGTTAATAGACTCGTCTAATGTAGGTGCAGGCGCACAATATTTGTGGACATATTTGAATAGTACGAGTACTTTGCAAAATCCTACCATTACCTTCCCACAAGCAGGTACTTATACCGTTTGTTTGACAGTTTCTGATTCTATTGGTTGTACCGATACTTATTGTCAAACTATCACAGTAGGCGGCGGTGGCGGGGTATTGTTTAATACCCTTGATGTTACGGTTTCTGCGGTTGCACCAGGCACTTTTGCACCAGATACATTTATGGTATATATCATTCAATATGATGGCGTTGCGGGTACACTTACCGCAGTAGATTCTGCAACTGCAGTTCAAGGACCTAATGGAGGTTTGGCTTCATGCAGTTTCGCAAATTTGAGTGGCAGCTATTTGGTAAAAACGGCTGTTTCTACCGTAAATTCGCCTAATTATGCAACAAGCATTCCTACTTACTATACAAATTCTTTACTTTGGTCCACAGGCACATACATAAACCTTCCTGCTACTTCTCCTACAAATATAGCCATCAATATGATACAAGGCGTAAATCCTGGCGGACCTGGTTTTATTGGTGGAATGGTTTCACAAGGCGCAAACAAAACAGGTATTCCTGATGTAGAAATTATGTTATTGGACATGAATGATAATCCAATTACTTATACTTATACAAACGGAAGTGGTAGCTTCAATTTTGCAAACTTGGCGTATGGAACATACAAAGTATATGCAGAAGTTACAGGCAAACCTACTACACCTGCTCTCGTAACTATCTCAGCAGCAACACCATCTATGGGCAGTGTAGAAGTATCTATCAATTCTACAAATGTTACAACAGGACTTAATAATAATGTTTTCTTTGACAATAACGTGAAATTGTATCCAAATCCTGCCAACAATATGACGACATTGCAAGTAGAATTGAAACAAAATAGCCATATTGAGGTGGAAATCAGCAATATGTTTGGACAAGTGGTAGAAAAAAGAACTACCAAACTTTCTTCAGGTTTAAATAATCTTTCTATCAATGTAAATAACTGGCAGTCAGGTGTTTATTTTGTGAAAGTTACTGCAAACGGCGCAGAAAGCGAAATCCAAAAATTGATAGTAGAATAACCGTGGAAATATTATAAAAGTTTGAAAGGGTAGGGAAGGGTAGCGATACTTCTTCCCTATTTAGTTTCACGCAGATTAGCGTTTTATATCTGCGCAAATCTGTGGTTTAATCTGCGTTTATCTGCGAGAACCTAATTACTTTTTCTCAATACAAAACCCTTCAAAAAAGAAACATCTTTTGTCAGAAAGAAAAGCCTATCTATTTTTATAATAAAATCAGGAAAAAACATCCCTTTTGGTACTTCATGTCTAGGACGAATCCCAAACTTTGTATTGTGCGCTGCCGAAAGATTATTGGCATTTTTTTTGAAAATCCCTTGTAAAATGCCTGTCCAGTACATTTCCAACAAACAAATAAAATAGCCACTCAAATCCGTATTTTTTAGAATGTGAAAATGATATTTACTGCACCAATTCTGAAAGGTAGGTGTATGAATAATGCGGTCATGTCCGAAGGCATACGCCCCGCCTGAAAATACTTTTTTATATCCAAACCAAGCGGCAATCCGATGAATGGGGTCGTAGGTAAAAGGAAAATCTTCGGTAGGATACGTAATAATTGCAATGCCATTGGGTTTGAGCAAACGATAAATTTCTTGCATCATTTTCTCGCTATCTTCCACATGTTCAATCACTTCCGAAGAAATAATGAAATCAAAAGAAGCATCTTCAAAGGGCGTATTAAGGGCATCTTGTAGCGAATAAGTAATATTTTTGACTCCTTGATTTAAACTTGTTGCATGTGCTAAATCGTCTTGATTGATGTCGCAAGCCGCTAAATGTCCTACATATTTTGCCAACATGCTATCCATTTCACCTTCTCCACAACCCAAATTCAGGGCTTTTTCAAATCTATGATTTTGCGCCAATTCGGAAAGTGTGTTTTCTATCCATGTATAACGATTGCGATAGCTTGGAAACAATAATTTATAATTCATGTATGCCTGTTGTTTTGTCGGGGCAAAAGTACGTTTTTTGTTGGTTTATGCCAAAAAATGAGGGTTTTCTATATGACTTTCTTTCGTAAACGCTCGCATTTTCATAAGGACAAAAAAGGCTGCCCAAAATAAATGGACAACCTTTTTTATTTGTTTTTTATTTGTTCATTGAGCGAAGTCGAAATGAACGACTATAATTTGGCAAAGCCAAATGAGGGAATCGGCGTTTCGGCTCCGCTCAACTACCGCTTCCCTAAACAAACGCTTATTTCTTCTTCCACATTTTTTGTTGCAAAGCCTTTGCATCTGCTTGACCTTGCGCAGAAGCCTTTGTCAAAAAGCCTTTTGCAATAATCGAATCACTGTGCGATTTTTTGTTAAGCAATAGTTTTGCATACAAATATTGACCATTTGCATAATTCAAAAAAGCAGATTTATTGGCATATTCTAATGCCTTTCCTGCATTTTTGAGGCTACAATGCCCGTCATGGCAAATGATAGCAGCCATATATGCACCTTCACCATCTAAGTCTTTTGCATTGTATGATTTTTCTAATGCGCCCAATGCTGCAATATAACTATCACAATTTTTGCGGTCATTTGCATCTCTAAAATAGGCTTTCCCTTTTTGCAAGTTTGTCATGTTCGGACTCACAATAGAAGGTGCTGCTTTTCTAGCATTTGAAGTGGTAGCGGTATTTGTCGTATTTGAAGCAATTGCGCTACTTTCTACC
>JAAFHL010000562.1 GCA_013298365.1 Bacteroidota bacterium
AACAGTTAAAACTGCTGCCTTGTCAGATAATGCACTCGCAAGTTGTGCTTTAACTACTGCTGCTAATAGCGTAGAAAAGTCTGTATCATTTGTTGCTAAGTCTGCAATCGTTACAGGTAAAATTACTTTGTCAATTACATGAATCACACCGTTAGAAGCCGTAATATCAGCTTTTGTAACAGTTGCTTTTGTGCCATTCAAGGTTACACCTGCGCCTTTTTGTACTAGCAAAGATACTTTTGTGTCTTTACCTGTTGCAGATTTTGGTCCTGCTGAAAGCGTTGATACATATTGTTTTGCAGCCAAATCAGTTGATTTAACCGTAGCTCCTAACACATGATACAACAAAATAGGGGTAAGTTCTTCTGGAGTCAAACTTGCTGCATTGCCCAAGCCTGATGCTCTGAATGCCGCATTTGTAGGAGCAAAAACGGTGTAAGTTCCAGCATCTGTCAAAGTCTTAACAAGTCCTGCTTTGCTCAAGCAAGCAACCAAAATACTGAAGTTTGTGTCAGCAGAGGCGATACCTGCGATAGAGGTGTCTGGTTCTGGTTCTGGATCAACTTTATCTCCACATGAAGATGATAGGAGCAATGCACCTATGATAGATAGTGCTACACCAAACTTAATAATTCCTTTTTTGAACATGATAAATAATACGTTAATTTGTTGAATTTAAAGTTAAAACGAGTTTGATAATATTTTGTTTAGCTTTTTTTGAAAAAAATTAGACAAAATATTCAAAGATAAACTTTTTATAAAAACGCATTATTAACAGTTAGATGTGTATGAACTTTTGCTACTCGTCTCCTATCTCCTCCTAACTACTTGCAATGGCAAAATAAATAGGCATTCCTAATGTGATATTAAAAGGAAAAGTAACTGCCAAAGCCATCGGCAAAAAAATACCTGCATTTGCATTAGGCGCAGCAATTTTCATGGCAGCAGGTACCGCAATATACGACGCACTTGCCGCTAAAATGGCAAAAATGAACCTATTTCCTACATCTTCTGTGATAAAACCACTTAAAAATGCGACTAAAGCCCCATTAAACAAAGGAATAATTATCGCAAATACGGCAGTAAACCAGCCCGTTTTGAAAAAATCGTTGAGCTTTTGACCACTTGTAATGCCCATATCTAAGAGGAAAATAGCCAAAAAGCCTTTGAAAATATCCGTTGTGAAGGGCTTGATACCTAAGGCTTGTTTTTCACTTGCCAATAAACCAATGATTAAGCTGCCCAAAATCAATAAAACACTGCCATTTGTGAAGGAATGACGAATCACATCGCCCATTTTTGCCATACTTCCTTTGGTATCGCTATACAATCGAATCAAAACTACCCCAATAATAATAGCAGGAGCTTCCATGAGTGCCATCACTGCGACCATGTAGCCACTAAACGTAACATTTTGAATTTCTAAAAAGGAAACCGCTGTTACGAAAGTTACCGCACTCACAGAGCCATATGCCGCAGCGATTGCACCCGAATCTTCAATATTGAGCTTCTTTTTTAAGATAAAAAACGTATAAAAAGGAATCGCACAAGCAACAAAAATCCCAAAAATGACAGACCATATCATTTCTACATTAAAATGACTGTGTGCCAATTCTTGTCCCCCCTTAAAGCCAATGGAAAATAGCAAGTAAAGCGAAATGAATTTAGAAGAATTAGGCGGAATTTCTAAATCACTTTTGAGCCTAACAGCGATAATTCCCAAAACAAAAAACAATAATGCGGGATTGGAAAGATTGTCTATGAGCAAGTTAAGATTCATATTTTATACTAAATTATTGACCTTGACCTAATGAAAAACCTGGTTTTCCATCAAATGTATATAGATTTTCCGTTTTAATGGTATCAATACCAAGGGCAATTGAGTGATTAAGGATTTCGACAATGTGCTGTTTTGTCATTGTTTTTCCTTCAAGAGGCTGAAAGCGACAACGCCAGTGGTCTGTGCAGAAAGTTTCCGAAAAACCATCAGGCCACACTTTGATTCCCCTATTTGTTATCATCGTTAAGTACAATGAATCACTGTTTAATTGCTGTATGATGTTAGCCAATTTATCTGGATTGCTTTCACTCCAATGAACAAATACATCTACCCCTACAATTTCTTTTTGAGCAGGCGCTTTTCTTACATATTTGGGCAAATTCAAAGTGCTTTCTTTCGCATATATAGCCGGTTTCAAGGTTTTAGATTGCTTGCCAAGATTTGCAATGACCGCATCTGCAAAGGCTTTTGTTCCCACTTTCTCTTTACTTGTACCTTCTTTAAAAATATCCGCTGTATGAATACCCTCTTCTATCGTTTTCAACCAAGCATTTTGAATCTTTTCTGCAACTTCTGTTTGTCCAATATGATTCAACATCATTACTGCACCTTGCAACAAACCTGAAGGGTTAGCGATATTTTGCCCTGCAATCATCGGGGCAGAACCATGAATTGCCTCAAACATGGCACATTCCTCGCCAATATTAGAAGACCCTGCTAAACCTACCGAACCTGTAATTTGTGCTGCAACATCGGACAATATATCTCCATACAAGTTTGGCATGACAATCACATCAAATACTTCTGGTGTATCAGCTACTTTCGCCGCACCAATGTCTATAATCCAATGTTCATTTTCAATTTCGGGATATTCTGCAGCTATTTCATTAAATACTTTACGAAACAAACCATCTGTTTGCTTCATAATATTGTCTTTTGTGAAACAAGTTACTTTTTTGCGTGCATAAAGTTTGGCATATTCAAAGGCATATCTCACAATTTTTTCGCAACCTGGACGGCTAATTATTTTTAAACATTGAACCACTTCATCGGTTTGTTGGTGTTCAATGCCAGCATACAAATCCTCTTCGTTTTCACGAACAATAATCAAATCCATGACAGGGTGTTTTGTGCTTACAAATGGGTGTAAGCTCATGCACGGACGCACGTTTGAGTATAGGCCTAAAAATTTTCTGGTTGTAACGTTAAGGCTTTTGTAGCCACCGCCTTGTGGTGTTGTGATGGGTGCTTTTAGGAAAATTTTGTTTCTTCTAATCACATCCCAAGATGATGGTTCAATGCCCGAAGTATTTCCGCTTAAAT
>JAAFHL010000563.1 GCA_013298365.1 Bacteroidota bacterium
CGATGTTGGTGCTAGGGGCGATTGCAGGCACAGGTTCGCTGATATGGTACACGCCAGCGATTCGTCAGCAAATTCCAGGATATACCAATCCTGAAAATGAGAAAAATTTGATGTATATGCAAAGTGCATTAGACACCTTGAAAAAAGAGATTCAACGTAGAGATGAGTTTATCGTAAGCCTTCAACGTTCCCTAAAATTAGGTGAGCCGATTCCTTCTGTTACTTCTCCTAACACAAATACCCCTGCGGTAGATGCTAAAGGTAATAATGCAACTGCACCAAAAACAACAGATAAGCCTGATAAAATTGCGCAAACTAAAGAGCCTGTGAAGGCAATGCCGCAAAATGATGCAGTTGCCATCAATGAAATCAAGCCACAACCTTCTCCTGGAGATGCGGCGGTAGGCAAAAATGCGCAAAAAATGTCTTTGGCTATCAAGACTATTCTACGCCCTGTTATCGGTTATATCAGAGATGGATTTAGCCCTGCTAAAGGTCATTATGGGATAGATGTCGTAACAAACGAAAATGAAACTGTGCTTGCCGCAACAGAAGGCTATGTGATTTTTTCAGAATATACAGAGGCTGACGGTCATGTGATTGCGGTTTCTAATCCTACAGGCGTTGTTACCTTCTACAAACACAATAGCCGTTTGTTGAAGAAAAAAGGTAGCTATGTACATGCTGGCGAGCCGATTGCGGTTGTAGGCAATACAGGCGAAAATACCACAGGTCCGCATTTGCATTTTGAAATGTGGTACAATGGCGAACCCCTCAATCCAAGAGATTATATCATCTATAAATAATATTTTGAAAGAAATCTCATTTTTTTTTTCATAAAAAGAGAAGTTACTTTGTAACTTCTCTTTTTTTTGCAAAAAAACACTTACATTTGCAACGTGTAATCATTCATGTATCTATAAAAATATATCCCTTTATAGAACAAAAAATGTTTATACATAAATCGTATCTGTTTGACAATAGTAAGCAAGGACTTTGTTGCCATTATTTTCTACATATACATTCTCATTTTTTTCTAACTGATTTAATACGTATCATAATATGTTTGGAAACAAAAACGAATCAAACAGCAACAAAGCTACAACTCCGCAGGCACAGGGAGGCACGGGCGGTCTTAATACGATTG
This sequence comes from Bacteroidota bacterium, assembly GCA_013298365.1. Taxonomy (GTDB): domain Bacteria; phylum Bacteroidota; class Bacteroidia; order J057; family J057; genus JAAFHL01. The sequence goes on from JAAFHL010000563.1 coordinate 1,148, forward strand.
CAGCCGGAACCGTCATCGTTGGAAGTATCAATGCAGAAGGTGACATGCGCATCGAAGGCAAAATTATTGGCACAATTACCTGTAACTCTCGTTTAGTGGTGAGTGCAAGCGGCTACATCGAAGGAACAATTGACTCCAAAAATGTGATTGTAGAAGGCGAGGTAAAAGGAAATGTGGTAGCTCGTGAATTGCTTCAAATTGAGAAAACAGGCAAAATATTTGGGGACATATTTACCCAAAAATTGGTGGTACAATTAGGGGCTATCTTCACAGGGAATTGTAAAATGGGCGATGCTGCAAAAGATCAATTAGCCAAAACCCAAGCAAAACCCAAGGATTTGCTTGATGCAAAAGGCGTAAAAGCATAATTTATACTTTTGTCATAAAAAAAGCCTCGACTTGGAAAAGTTGAGGCTTTTTTGGGTGTGTACACAATTATCAACCGAGAATTTGCCGCAGTTGTTGGTTGTAATACAAAAAGTGTATGATTTTTATAAGTGAGAAACGAACATAAAATCGTATCTTTGTAGTAGGTTATATAAAACTAAAAGAAAAATGCACATACCTAAATCGTATCGCTATTATAAGTTGCCCGATTTGGCTGCAATTTGTAATATTCGACAACAAGAAGCAAAAAATTTACTTGCCCCTTTGATAAATTTACAACCATCTGATTGGTTATCAATGACTTTAGAGATAAACATGAGCATTCCCATGCAAAATGAAAAGGCAAAGTCCGAACTGATTGTAATGCCTGTTTTGGCAGAAATGTGGACAAAAAACCAAAACTTTAAGCCCCTTTCAGGTCTGAGCTTTAATGTAGATAGTGCCAAAGGCTTAAAAGGGAGATGCGACTTTTTAATTTCGGCTAATCCTGATGTCTTTGATTTAGATATTCCTGTTGTGTGTGTATTTGAAGCAAAAGACGACAAAATTGAAAGTTGGTACGGGCAGTGTGGCGCAGAAATGTATGCCGCTCGCCTATTCAATGCGCAAAAAGGAAATGATATTCATACCATTCATGGCGCAGTAACAAATGGTTTTACGTGGCAGTTTTTGAAGTTAGAAGGACAGACTTTATTCATTGATTCTCAACGGTATGCGATTGCAAATTTGCCGCAGTTGTTGGGTGCTATTCAGAAAGTGTATGATTTTTATAAGTGATTTTAAGGTTAAATAAAGCACCTTTCAAGCCCAAACATATCACTTCATTTTCTCTCGCAAAGATTTGAATGTTTTTATATGGTTTTGAGAAACAATCATTTCTGCATTACTTTCTGTGAGACTTACTATCAAATTGTTTTTTTCTAAATTTGCTTCTTTCACCATTTTGAGGTTGAAAGCAAAGCATTTGTGTCCTTGAAAAATATAGGCATTGCGTTGTTGAAGGCTATGCACAAGCTGCGAAAAGGTATTGAAATTGATAACTTTGATAGGTTTTTCCACATTTTGGCAGAAAATAAACATATCTTCTTTTAATTTTTCGCAATAAATGACCTTTTCTGTAGCAATTTGTACCATGCCATTTGCCGTTTCTACCTCCAAAATAGGCGAAGATATAAGCACTTTTTGCGAAATCTGTGTACCTACTTGCTGCATCAAATATTGAAACTGTTGATTGAGGTTTTGATTTTCTCTTTTTTGCAAAACGAGTTCATTGTGCAGTTCAGCCATTTTTTGCTGCTCCAACATACGCAGTTCTTGGTCTTGCTTATAGCCCAACATCAGACGTTCAAGTTGCCCCTTAAACCGCAACTGTTGAATCACATCTGGCAATACCTGCGCCAATGTCTTCTTATCGCCCAACAGCGCATTGCCCAACTGCTCAAAATCGGCTTGTACTTGCGCTTTATCCGCTACATTTTGGGTTTTTATGACACAACTTATCCGATTCCCCTTTTCTGTAATTTGCGTACTCAATTCTTTTTCCTTATTTTTTCTTTTTATC
>JAAFHL010000564.1 GCA_013298365.1 Bacteroidota bacterium
CATAAGACAATTCGCCAATGGCTCTGTATAAATTATTTTTTTCTATGACAAATTCATTCATTTTTGTAAATTTATTTTAAAATAATAAGCAAATGTAAACAATAAATGAAAATAATCAAAAAAAAATGCTTTTTTTTGATTATTTTCGAAAAAATACTTAACCAAAATTAGTTTCTCTCCATTTCCATTTTTAAATATTGGGCTGTAAAACCAACGTCTGATTTTATCATTTCTTCAGGAGTGCCTTCAAAAATAATTTCTCCACCTTGCGAACCACCATCATGCCCCATATCGATAATATGGTCTGCTACTTTGATAACATCAAGATTATGTTCGATAATCAAAATGGTATTGCCTTTGTCAGCCAATCGATGCAAAACGTCCATCAAAACATTAATATCTTCAAAATGCAAGCCTGTTGTTGGCTCATCTAAAATATACAAAGTTCTTCCTGTATCTCTACGTGAAAGTTCGGTAGCTAACTTTACTCTTTGTGCTTCGCCGCCTGAAAGCGTAGTGGCTTGTTGTCCTAATTTTAAATAACCTAATCCTACATCAGCCAACGCTGCAATTTTTCTTTTTATAACAGGTTGATTTTCAAAGAATTGCACTGCATTTTCAACGGTCATATCCAAAATATCAGAAATAGATTTGCTTTTAAATCTAATTTCTAATGTTTCGCGATTATAACGTTTGCCTTTACAAGTATCACATTCTACATATACATCAGCCAAAAATTCCATTTCTATTGATTTCATTCCTCCGCCTTGACAATCTTCACATCTTCCACCTTTTACATTAAAAGAAAAACGACCAGGCTTATAAGCCCTGATTTTTGACTCAGGCAATAAACTAAATAAAGTTCTTATTTCTGTAAAAAAACCAACGTAAGTTGCGGGATTTGAGCGTGGAGTTCTACCGATTGGAGACTGGTCAACTTCTATTACCTTGTCTAAATGATTCAAACCTTCGATGCTTTCATAAGGCAATGGTAATTTTTTTGCTCTGAAAAAGTGCTGACTCAACAAAGGAAACAATGTTTCGTGAATCAAAGTTGATTTTCCACTTCCCGAAACACCTGTAATACAAATCATTTTTCCCAAAGGTAAATTCAAAGTAACATTTTTTAAATTATGCCCTTTTGCACCTTTCAAAGTCAAAGTATAACCATTTCCTACCCTTTTTTCTGCTGGAATGGCTATGCTTTTGATACCTTTCAAATACTGCATAGTAGTACTTTCGTCAGGAGAAATATCCTTTGGTTTGCCTTGTGCAATCACACGCCCGCCATGCACGCCTGCACCTCTGCCTATATCCAACAAATAATCAGCTTCTAACATCATATCCTTATCATGTTCGACGACCAGAACAGAATTTCCTAAATCTCTCAAAGCTTGCAAAGATTTTATCAATTTAATATTATCTCTGGCATGCAGACCAATGCTTGGCTCATCTAAAATATACAAAACGCCTACCAACTGTGTTCCGATTTGTGTTGCTAATCTAATGCGTTGCGCTTCTCCACCTGAAAGCGTTTTCATTTGTCTTTCCAAACTCAAATAATGCAAACCAATATCCAACATCAACCCAAGTCGCGTTCTAATTTCTTTTAACAAAGGCATTGCAATCACAAGTTGTCTGCTTTCAAAATGGTCTTCTATATTTTCTAACCAATTTTTTAATTCTCTTAGATTAAGTTGTGCAACTTCGGCGATATTCTTATCGTGAACTCTAAAATAACGGCTTTCTTTTTTGATTTTTGTTCCATTACAATCTTGACAAATCTCCTTTACCACAAATTCATCTAAAGCTTCTTTTTCTTTTTCGTTGCCGTATGCTATTTTTTGTTGCAAATATTTAAAAATACCTTCATAATAAGTATAATAATTGCGTTTTTTTTCTTTATTAGTTACTCTTATTTCTTTATTAGCACCATTGAGTATTTCATTTTGTACATTTTTTGGGATTTTTGACCAAGAGGTGTTCAAAGTGAGTTTGTATGATTTTAATAAACCTTCTATTTCATCAAAAATAGTAATATCTCTTACCTCACCCAAAGGAGCCAAAGCACCATCTTCGATACTCAATGTTTTATCAGGCACAATACTATCCTCTGTTATTTTATTCAAATGTCCAATTCCTTGACAAGATGGACACCAACCATAAGGAGAATTGAACGAAAAAGAATTAGGCGCAGGCTCTTCGTAAGAAATGCCCGTAGTTGGACAAACCAATGCTTTGGAAAAAAAATATTGTTTTTGTTCTTTATCAGAAATATGATGAATGACAAACAACGAGTTTTCACCTTGTTTGAGTGCCAACTGAATTGATTGTGTAATTCTAAATCTATCTTCTTCTTTTGGTACCAATCTATCAATTACCAATTCTATATCATGAATTTTGTATCTATCTAATTGTAATTTAGGCGTAATATCCTGAACTACTTTATCGATTCTTACTTTGGTAAAACCTGCTTTTTTGAGTTGCTCAAAAAGTTCGCGATAATGTCCTTTTCGTCCTTTTACTAAGGGTGCAAGCAAAGTAATTTTTTGGTCTGTGAATTTTTCAAAAATGATATCGATAATTTGGTCTTCTGATTGTTTTTCCATACGCTCACCCGTATTATAGGAATAAGCAATGCCCGCACGCGCATACAAAACCCTAAAAAAATCATACAATTCTGTAACAGTTCCTACCGTAGAACGTGGATTGCGTGAAGTTGTTTTTTGTTCTATGGCAATTACAGGACTTAATCCATTGATTTTATCTACATCAGGACGTTCCATACCTCCAATAAATGAACGTGCATACGCCGAAAAACTTTCTAAATAACGCCTTTGCCCCTCCGCATGAATTGTATCAAAAGTCAAAGAAGATTTACCACTTCCTGAAACTCCTGTTATCACTACTAATTGATGTCGTGGAATATTAACATCAATATTTTTGAGGTTATGTTCTCTTGCTCCAAAAATTTCGATAAAGTCTTGTTGTTCCATACTATATTTTTGCCTTCATTTTTTTGGCAAAGGTACATTTTTTATTTTATTTTTGAAAGATTTTTGTGCTATTTGTTCTAAATCTTTCTACAAA
>JAAFHL010000565.1 GCA_013298365.1 Bacteroidota bacterium
TGGGAAGCTTGCGCCACAAAAGGGTCATCTTTATTTAGTTTTTTGAGCATCAATTTCACGCCTATCAGCGGCGATTTGATGTCATGCGAAAGAATGGTAATCGTATGTTCGTTGAGTTCGTTTTGCTGGGCGATGATGTTTTTTTGCTTTTTTAAGGCAGTATAAAAATACAATAAAGTAGTTAATCCTATCAGCAACAATGCGGCAAAACCAATCAGGTAAAATTTTTGCTTTTGTTGTAAAGCGGCAAAGCTTGTAAGATAGAGATTTTGTTTTTGCTGTGCAGAAAGTTGCAGGTTTTTTACACTCAAATCAAGTTTATTGCCTTTTTCACGTTCTTGCGAAAGGGAAAGCTCTTGCACTTTTTCCTGTTTTTCGGCTTGCTCTTTGAGATACGCCAAATGCGCCAAATCCTTTTCTTTGTTGCTCAACATCAAGTCTTGCTCTTTGAGGGTCAAGGTCTGTTTATTTAATGTAAGGGCTTGTTCACGCTGAAAAGTTAAAAGTTTTTGCTTTTCGAGTTGCTCTGTGGTGAGCTGCTGCTGATATTTTAGTTCCGTTTCTTTTTTGTCAAATTCGTATTGAATTTCTTTGCGGGTGATTTGTTTTTTGACATCATCACCAGAGATGCTGTCTTTGAGGGTAATATAATGCTTAAATGCTTGATAGGCGTTCACATAATCGCTCTTTTTTTCGTAAAGCTCACTTAATGATTGCCAAATAAGCAGTAATTTATACTGACTATTCACGAGTTCTGCATACTTAATTGCTTGTAAATAACTCATCTCTGATTTATCAAATCGGTCTTTGGGATTAATCCCTAATATTTGTAAGATACTGTCTGGAGCTAATAGATAAATCTTTCCAAGTATTATTAAATTAGTTACTTTTGTGGTATTTTCTTCTTTTTGCCCTAATATTTTTATGGATTTATTAACATAAGAAAAGGCTGTTATATAGTCTTCTAAAGTAATATATGTTTCGCCCATTCCTGCCAAAAACGCACCCAATAAAGATGTGTCATTCAATGCCTCAGCTATTTCTAGTCCTTGTTGTTTATAATGTAGATTTTGCTTTACATCTTTTAGTTGTTCGTATTTCGAACTAATATTAAACAGTAGTTCGGCAATATTGTGGCGATTGTTTGATTCTTTGGCAATAGTTAATGATTTCATTAAGTACGTTAATGCGCTTTGATTATCCCCTAATTCACCGTAAAGTATGCCTATATTATTATACAAAGAGGAAAGCGTAATCTTTTGGTTTGATTCTTCAAAAAAAGGCAGTGCTTTTTGATAATAATCCAAACTTTTGGGATAATCAGATAAATTCATGTATGCCATCCCTAAATTTGCAAAAACTCTTGCTTTGCCATCTTTATTGTCTTGTTGTGTAGCAATTTTTAAGGCTTCTTGAAGATAACTAATGGACTCTTGCGCTTTCCCACTATTTAGATATGCTGTTGCAATACCACTAAGACACACGCCTATCTTTGCGATAAGACCCGCTTTTTCAAATAGGATTTTACCTCTATTAAAATATTCTATTGCTGCCATTTCATTTCTTAGGCGGCTGTAAGAAATACCTATATTTATTAAACATTCGCCTGCTTTTGGAACATTAGGCATTTTTTCATAAATATTTAATGCTTGCTTAAAGGCTTCGATTGCTTCTTGAAATAGTCCTAAACCTGCACTACTTTTTCCCTTTGCAAAATAGGATTCTGCTATATAGAAAGAATTACTCGTTTTTTGGGATATAAATAAGGCTTTTTCGGCAGCGTCTAAGCTCATTTGCCGTTTATTGCTATATAAGAGTTTTCCAATTTCTAACCACCTTTTTACTTGTATAGTATCCTCCTTTGGATAATTTTCTGCTACTTTTATTAAACTATCTACATTCACTTTGCCTTGTGAAAATAACTCATGCTGCGCAAAAAAAGCGCAAAAAGTCCATAAAAGTAGTAATTTTCTCATAATGTTAAGTATTGATTTAGTGGTCTGTTCCTTAATATACAGCCATGGCTTTCTCATAAAAATGTAAACCACAAAGTTCACAAAGAAAAGCTAACACAAAGAACACAAAGTAGGCTGTTCTTCTATCCATTTTTGCGTTCTTTGTGAATCCTTTGTGAACTTTGTGGTAAAATTAGCCATTTTCACAAAACTATTTTTTTTATGAGAAAGCCATAAATATGCAGCAAAGATATTGATTTTAATACATTTTTTATATATTTGGTTAGCTTTTTATTAAAATAGATATAATTTTTCAAAAAATGGATTAAATTAAAATAGTTGATTATTAAATAGTTAATTTGTATTGTGTATCATTTTGTCCTAACAGGGATTACAGCAAGAACAAAATCATTCCAAATTTGTTTACCACGCCAATTTTACAAGTGTTCCCCCCGTATTTGCAGCATCAAATACAACTCGGATTTGTTCACCTTGCAACATTGCGCCTATGATGAATAGCCCTAAACCATTGCCACGTTCCTGGCTTGTCCCTTCTTGTGAGTCGGTTACCTCACGCATAAGTTTTGAGCGTTGTTCGGGCGAAAGCCCTACCCCAAAATCTTGAATGCACACGCCATTTCCTTCCTGAAAAATGCGGATAGATTGGTGTGGAAAACTGTATTTTACTGCGTTAGAAAGTAAATTATGTAAGATAATTTGCAGTTTTTCGGGTGCAATAGGCAATAAGATATTCTGAGGTAATTCGTTTTGAATGGTAAGTTCTTTATTTTGTATCGCTACACTTAGTTCTTGAAGCACATTTTGCAAAGCCTCTTGTACGTTTGCCGAAACATTATTATCTTTTTTGCTCAATGCCAATTTTCTCATTTTCAATAAATTGTTCAAAATACTATTTACCGCATTGATTTGATTTTCCAAACTTTGGGAAGCTTGCGCCACAAAAGGGTCATCTTTATTTAGTTTTTTGAGCATCAATTTCACGCCTATCAGCGGCGATTTGATGTCATGCGAAAGAATGGTAATCGTATGTTCGTTGAGTTCGTTTTGTTGGGCGATGATGTTTTTTTGCTTTTTTAAGGTAGTATAAAAATACAATAAAGTAGTTAATCC
>JAAFHL010000566.1 GCA_013298365.1 Bacteroidota bacterium
TCTATGTGTGTCAATCAAAATGAAAACATAAAAGTAAGCTATTTTCTGCTAACTTCAAAATTTATTTTCAGTTTTTTTTACAATGATTGTTTTTCATTGTAACAATGATGTACAAATGCAAAAGGGAAATTTATGGTAGGCACTATGGTGCAGGTTTGAAAGTGTTGCAACATCATTTCTTTGCGCTTAATGTACAAAGCTTGGCTAAAAAAACCTTTATTTTTTAAGGATAAAGCCCCATTTTGCAAGATATCTTCCCGAATTTCTTTGGGAATAATATTTAAAGGCAAGGTAGAAATCAGGAAATCTACCGAATTAGGGGCAACATATTTCAAGACTTCGGTAGCAGATGCATGGATAATTGCCAAACGTTTGTCCTTTATCTCCGCCAAGATAGGAATAAATTCATCATGTATTTCAAAAGTAAATAACAGAGAATCAGCGTGCATACGTTCTAAAATTGCACGAGTCATATTACCGTGTCCACCGCCAAACTCCACGATTATCTGCATTTTGTCAGAATGTACATATTGCGTAATTTCTTTTTCTACAAAACGAGAAAACTCGCTAATTGCGCCCGTAGTGCCAATGTTTGTAGTCATTTTTATGGCTGTTTTGATATATTCTTTCATACAAATGGAATTTAAGAGATAAAATGTAGCGCAATATAATGGGAAAAAACCGATTTCCTGAATAAAAATGCCATTAGGAATGTGTATGAAATAATATCCCACTTTTGAGTTCTACCTTAGTTCGACAGGCTCACTACAAGTAGTGTTTCTTAGCGACTTAGTGGTTAAAAATAAGAACTTAATCTATACACATTCCTTAAAACGGACAACCTAACATAAAAACTCTCTCCTCTGCCCTCGTAAAAACCGTATAAGTCCATCGAATATATTGATGAATATCGCCGCCATAATTTGGTTCAAAAGCAATAATAACATTTTGCCATTGTCCCCCCTGCGACTTGTGTCCTGTGATGCAATAGCCATATTTTATTTGTAACGCATTGATATAAGGGTCTTTTGCCATTTCCTTTGCGGCTTCTTGTTTGCTCATTTCTAAGTAAAAAGATTGCCTTTCTTGCCAAATTCTGTAGCTTTGTTCTGGCGAAAGTTGCCCCAATTTACTTTGTAACAAATCCAAAACGACCTTACACTCAATCTCTTTCATTTCACCCATACTATTTTCAAAACCCATGAGTACATTCATCCATTTTAGCCCATATTTTTCTTCGAATGTTTCAGGATAGACTTCTATCACAGCCCCCATTTCGCCATTTGCCAAAAAAGGAAAAAATTCTGTTCCCCACGTATAATTATTCCGCACCACCATGATTAAATCCCCTGCAACCAAGACTTCTTGTGTTTCCATGTCCATAATTTTCTGCCGAATCGCCAAGTTGATTTGCATGGCTTTATTGTTAGAATAACACAAAAACAAAACCTTGTCTAAGTTGCCCGATTCAAAATAGCCGCTATACGTTTCCAAAGCATCATAAGCGTTGTCCATCGTTTGCACATCACGTCCATATTGCAGCTCTAACACAGGGTTTTCCTCGCCATTTAAGTAAGCATCTCGAATCAAAACGGCATTTTCCAACACCAAAGAATCAAAAGCCTGCCTTTTAACCTCCGCCAAGTGCGAAAAGTAAACATTTAAGCCATATTCCCTTTCTAAATATTGTGGGTCCAAAGCAGGCGAGAAATCATTGCCAATCGGCGGCAACTGTACAGGGTCGCCTACGAAAATTAGCTTGCGAGGCACATTGTCTTGAAATACATAATGCAACAAATTTTCCAACAAACCCGAGCGCAAAGACTCGTCTTTTTGGTCGCCTATCATGGAAGATTCATCTATAATATAGACAACTTTGGCGTTTTCCTTGTTATTTTTTACGGAGAAAAAAGGCGTACTTCCCAAGCCTTCCTCCACACTAAACACATGATGATGAATGGTATATGCAGCCTTGCGAGAACGTTTTGAAATGACCTTAGCGGCTCTACCCGTAGGCGCAAGCAAAATGGTTTTCCAGCCCATTTTCTTAAAAAAAGTAGAAAACAAGGAAATGAGCAATGTTTTTCCTGTACCTGCTGAGCCTGTCATCACAAAGGTATCGTTGCCTGCTGCAGCATTGTAGAAATTCAAAAATTGCTGCACAGCTCTTTTTTGGTCGTCTGTCAGCTCAATATGCTGCATTTGCGGCATTTGATTGATAATTTGATAAAAAATATCGGTCATGTAGGAAGTATTTTGAGACAAAAGTAGGGATTAAAGTTTAGAATGAAAAAACAAAGTAATAAAAAACGAAAAACCCACGTTTACAAGCAAGTAAACGTGGGCTTTTTTTATGATTGCGTCAGAATTAACTTATTGTTTCACCCATTTGGTTAGCCAAGAACCTTTTTCAGTAATCACACGCACTGTATAAACGCCATTTGCTAAATTTGCAGCAGAAATAGGCGCGTTTACGGTTTGAGAAGTCAAAACAGTTTGTCCCATCAAGTTGATTACTTCAATCTTAGAAACTTTTTCATCTGTTTTTACCGTAAAAGTAGCATTACCTGGATTTGGGAAAACATTTACCGCTTTTACGTCCATGCCATCAGCAATCGCATTTGGGTCGTTGTCTGTAATGGTAATTGTCATGTTTGCTGTTCCGATTGTTGCGCCATTTGTCGGATTAGACAAGGTCAAAGTGATGGTTTCTGTAGATTCAAACAAAGCATCATCTATGATATTTACCGCAAAAGTAATCGGTGCAGAAGAACCTGCGGGGAAAGTAATTGTAGCAGAAGTAGGCGTAGGAACGATAGCATAGTCAGAACCATACGTAGCTGTTCCACCGATTGTTGCATCTACCGAAGTAGGATTTGCATCTGCATTTGTAATGCTAATGGTTACATTTACCGTACCTACATTTTCGTTTACCGTTGCAGAAGCACTTACAATGCTTACTTCTGGCGTAACAATACACTCAATGTCATTCATGCTACGTGGCAATAATTGATAGCCTCCTGTAAAAGGATTTGTAGATCGGAAGAGCACAC
>JAAFHL010000567.1 GCA_013298365.1 Bacteroidota bacterium
TTCAGTGTGTGCGATTGGCACAATATGCAGGCGAAGCCAAAAAAGCCTTGGACACTTACGAAAAAATGCTTGCTAAAGACAACAGCGAAAGTGTGATAAAATATTGGGCAATGGGACACAAAGCAGGCGCAATGCGTACTTTGGGCATGAATATCGAAGCAAATTACCTATTTTCCCTTGTTTTTGACAAATGTCCTTCTAAAAGGGTCAATATGTATTATAGTTTTCGCCCTGAATCTGATGAAGAATGGACAAAAGTCATGTCAAAATGCAGAAATGAACGAGAAAAAACGACTTTGTTCTTGCTACGTGCCATCAACCCTGCAAGTCAGGGCTTGGAAGAAATGGAAAATATTGCCAAAATAGACCCAAAATCAGAATATTCGACTTTGTTGTTGGTAAGGGAAATTTGCAAATTAGAAACCGCTTTGATGGGCTATGAATTTAAGTTCAATTTCCCTATCAAAATAGACTACAAGCCTGAGTATAGCAGTGAAGATGACCAGATTACCGCAAAATATTTGTACAAATTGCGAGATTATGTAGTGGAACAAAATCAAGTGGGAGACACCGATAATCCGTATGTTTGGCAGTTGGCACAAGCCTATTTGCAATACCTAACAGGTGAATTTGCCGAAGCAACGACAAGTTTAGACAAACTTTCTACGCAAGCGATAGATGCGAATGTGAAGCAAAAAATCAAAGAATTTCGCTTTCTCTTACAAGTTTCACAACTCAAAAGCCTTGATATTGCCACAGAAGACAAATTATTTACTGAATATCAAGCCTTGGGCGTAGAAAATGAGGAATATGTTTGGAAAAAACCGATTTATGACTGCATGAATCAGCAATTTTTGCGTTACTACCAAAAACAAGGTGAAATTGGAAAAGCCTTTTTGTGTGAATTTGGCACAGAAGGTTTGTTGATGCAAAAAGCAAATATTGCCATTTTGGACAATCTAATCGGGCTGATAGATAATCCAAGAAGCAGTTTTGAAAAATATATTTTCACCCAAGTTCCTGATGGCAAAGACCTCTTATTTGATATAAAAGGCACAGAATTTTGGAAAAAAGGCGATTTGCAAGCGGCAAAAAAATATTTTGAGCAAACAAGTGTCGCATATCGAGGCAAAGAAAATTATTTTCAAGTACATTTTAATCCTTTTGAAGGCTTCATCAAAGATTGCCACGACTGTTTGACAGATAAATTTGCTGAAAGTTTGGATTACAATAAACTTTGGGTTTTGAACAAAATGATAAGTTTGGAAGATGAAGCCCTAAAAAACCCGACAAAAGCTGCCGAAAACTACCAAAAATTAGGCAATGCCTGGTACAATATCAGCTATTTTGCCCCTGCTTGGCGGAGTTTGGCATATTATCGCAATTCCTATTGTTGCTTGCGCAATTCGTATGATTTCTTAGCACCACAAAACATGCGTTCTGATATTAGCGAAGATGAAAGAAAAGAATTTTCGAGACCTGATTTTGATATGTCAAAAGCCACTGCTTACTACCAAAAAGCAATAGCAGCGAAGCCCAATAAAGAGCAAGAAGCGCAAATACAATTTATGCTTACCAAGTGTCGCTTAAATGCTTTCTATACTGAAAAGGCATCGCATCAAGATGTGTTGAACGCCTACAAGGTTTTGAAAGACAAATATGCCGATACCAAGTATTATGCAGAGATTTTGAGAGAATGTAAGTACTTTGCTGACTATACAAAGCGGAAATAAGCATGTAATATATTTTAATCATTCGTAGAATATTGGGCATACTCAATTTATTTTGGGTATGCTTTTCTATTTTTAACCCCTAAAAGCAAAAGCAAGTTATGCAACCAAATGACGAAAAGTAAAAAATCTATGGTTCATTTTAACAATTTCAGGAACAAGATACCACATATAAATGTAGCAAAAATAAGTCAAATTTCTAAAAATACATATTTTACACAAAAATAATATTACGATATTCTGTAATATTATACAAGTAACGTTTTTGGCACAAAAGTAGCCGAGTAAATGTAATAAATACAATAATTTAGTAAAAAAATAAAACTTTTTTTCATTTTTTTTTAGCCAAAAAAATTGCGCTAAATCTTTGAATATGAAATAATTATTAAAAGAAAGGCTAAAACTATGTAGGTTTATGTAGGTGCAAATACAAAAAAAGTGAACTTAAGATTTTGATATAAAAGAAGAAATACCTATATTGCATTAGATTAGAAATGGATAGTTAATAAAAGACAATGAATAAATTCTTGATTATACAAAAAATGTAATACAAAAAATCGCAATATATTGTTTTATTAAATATATATACTTTTGTTCTATATTAGTTTTTCTACCTTTATATTTTGGCTTGTGGCTTTATCATCATAATAAATCACATAGTACTTAATCAACCTTAATTAACTACGCAAAATGACAAATCGAATTCTTATCATGTCATTATGTATTTGTACCTCAATCAACCTTTTCGCAACACGTTGGTACATTACGCCCGCAGGAGCAGGCTCTCAGACAGGAATGAGTTGGGCAAACGCTCGTGGAGCAGCTCAAATTCAGCAGCTTATTAATAGTAGCGGAATAAGTGATTCTATATTTATGGCTACGGGTATTTACAAGCCAACAAATACCTCAGACCAAAACATAAGTATTACACTTAAAAATCATGCCAAACTTTTTGGTGGATTCCCAATGCCTTCTACCACTTTACCCAATCCAACTTGGACAAACAGAAATGCTAAGTTATATCCTACCGTATTTTCTGGCGATTTGGGAAATGATGACATCAATAGTGATGCAAATTTTTTCAATCAAACCACAGACAGCATTGTAGGCAATAATAGCTTCCATTTGTTTAGCGGAAATATCGTGGATAACAGTTGTGTAATAGATGGTTGTATCATCGTGGGGGGAAAAGGTAGCTCTTATGGTGGGGCTTTATACAACTACTATCATAGCTCTCCTACGTTAAGAGACTGTTATATTGTAGGCAATCAAGCACAATATGGTGGGGCGTGTTACAACTACGTTAACTCATCTCCCAGT
>JAAFHL010000568.1 GCA_013298365.1 Bacteroidota bacterium
ATGATAGAAGTATTGAGCTTATTAGCAGGAATAGAAACACATACATCAAACTTACTTTCTCCTGCTATCATAAAAACAAATTTGATTGACAAATCCTTAACATTTAATACTGATGTGCATATTGATTTATTAAATAAGATAAAGACAAAACACAATTTCTTTCTTAGGGAAAAAGCAGATAAAAAATATAATATTAAATCTGAATTAGGGCAGGGTATTGTTGCGCCACAGGATTTTGTCAATAAAGCATCAGCAGAAATACTAAAAGGGAAGTTTTCAAATGGTGCAGGGGTTTTTGTTTTATCTCAACTCGAATTTGAACATATAAAATTCTTAAAAAAAGAGAAAGAAATAATTAAACCTTATTTTACAACTCAACAGATGCAAAAATATTATGGTAGTTCTCAAAATACTCATTGGATAATTTATACTAAATCTGACATCAATAAATTTGATAAGAAAACGAAAAAAGTTCCTTTGGATAATTATCCAAATATTAAACAACATTTAGATGCTTTTAAAAGCATAATTACCTCTGATTTTGCTCCCTACGGGCTTCATCGAGCAAGAGAGCAATACTTTTTTGAAGGAGAGAAAATTATGGTAACTCGTAAGTGTCCCAAAGAACCTGTTTTTACATACACAGACTTTGACTGCTTCGTTTCACAAACATTTTTTGTAATTCAAAGCGATAGAATCAATCTAAAATATCTGACAGGCTTACTCAATTCAAAATTAGTGGCTTTTTGGCTTCGAAAAAAAGGAAAAATGCAAGGCAATAATTATCAACTTGATAAAGAACCTTTGTTAGAGATTCCTATTTTTAAACCTACTGATGCTAAAATGAAAAAAATAGCAGATTATGTAGATAAAATAATTGCCCTCAAAGCGCAAGGAAAAGACAGCACTACACAAGAAAAGAAAATAGATGAATTAGTATATGCGCTATACGACATCACAGCCGATGAGCAAAAAATCATAGAAGGGTAATAAAGAAGCCATTTTGATTCATTTTTACCTGAATCAAAATGGCTTTTTTAGGTATAGCACTTATGTGTTTTTACTTTGTTTAACGTCCATTATAAACAAAAACCTATTTCATACGAGCATTTACATTCATTTTTTTCAACAAAATATACTGCGTTTTCATTCTTTCTTGAAAACCGCTCCAATCTTTTTTGTCCACAGGCGACCACAAAACCTCCGACAAAGCACAAGCCCGAGGATATGCCATATATTCTACCTGCTCAGGCGTGGCAAGATATTCAGTCCAAACATTTGCTTGCGCTCCCAAAATATGGGTTCTTTCTTCTATATTCAGACTTACAGGAATAGGATTATATTGATAGACTTTTTCTAAGGTCGTATTTCCGCCTATTGCCAAAGGTTCGGTTTCTTTTGGACCTTGATAATGGTCAAAATAGCAATGTGAGCCAGGCGTCATCACGACATCATGCCCCATTTTTGCCGCAGCAATTCCGCCTTCTTCTCCTCTCCAAGACATCACACTTGCATTTGGCGCAAGCCCACCTTCCAAGATTTCGTCCCAACCAATGATGCTTTTTCCTTGCGATTGCACAAATTTTTCGATACGGCGAATAAAATAACTTTGCAATTCCTCCTCATTTTTCAAGCCCTCTCTTTTCATCACTTCTTGCGCTACTTCGCTTTTTTTCCAAGCCGCTTTTGGGGCTTCATCTCCGCCAATATGAATATATTTACCTGGAAATAAGGCACATACTTCTGCCAATACATTTTCCAAGAAATTGAAGGTTTCCTCTTTTGGGCAATATATATCCTCAAAAACGCCCCATGTTGTAGCGACCTCAAAAGGACCTTCCGAACAAGCAAGTTCGGGATAGGCAGCAAGCGCAGCAAGCGAATGTCCAGGCATTTCTATCTCAGGCACGATGGTAACATTACGCTCAAGTGCATACGCCACAACTGACTGTATTTCTTCTTGTGTGTAAAAACCAGTGTGTGGAATGCCATCACCTTTATAGGGTTTAAAAATTTTTTCCACCATGGTTTCCTTTCTTGTACCGCCAATTTCGGTGAGCAAAGGATATTGTAAAATCTGTATCCGCCAGCCTTGGTCTTCGGTTAAGTGCCAATGAAAAGTATTCATTTTGTAAAAAGCCATCAAATCAATGTATTTTTTGACAAATTCGATAGGAAAAAAGTGCCTACACACATCTAAGTGCATACCTCGCCACGCAAAACGAGGATAATCGGTGATTTTCCAGCTTTCAAAGCCGTATTGTTTTTTATTTGCATCAAAAAAAAGCAACTGTTTGAGGCTTTGTGTCGCATAAAAAACGCCGCCTTTTTGTCCTTCTACCTTAATTCCTGTTTTATTGATGTCCAATATATAACCTTCGTTGGGAATATCAGGGTTTGTTGTGGTTGTAAACCAGAAATTAGTAGCCATTCCCTGCTGAAACAGGTCATCTACTACGGGAATATCAAGGCTAAAATGCTCCTGTAAATACGCAGAAAACAGACGTGCGGCGGTTTTACTTTCTGCGTCTTTTGCGACAATTACAGAGCGATTAGAAATATAAACGCTATCATCGCTGCCTTTTTCGATTTGCACTGGCATTGGCACGATTGCTTGCCCTTTTGTGATATGGAGGTGTAGCAACAAAATGCACAACCCTAAAAATGAAATTGTTTTTTTCATAACATGTACTTAACAAACTTGATGACTACAAACGAGCATAAGCACAAAAGACTACTATCCCCTCTTTGCCGTTTATAGCTTGCACAATGCAAAAATATGAAAGTAAGTTCAAATGACAGCCAAAAAATAAATTTTATCCCATTAAAATTATTACAAGTGCAGTTGCAGTTTGCTAAAGGAGACCTATATATATGCTAAATTTAAGCGAAATGTCATTTAATTCCCTAAGCCCAAACCTAACAAATCAAATGACATTTCTGAAAAACAGCGCTACCTATCCAATTACTGCAAAATCAATTTTTTCGATACCACTTTTCCATTTGCACGAATATTGACAAAATACACGCCCTTAGCATATTCTGTTAC
>JAAFHL010000569.1 GCA_013298365.1 Bacteroidota bacterium
GCTGCAAAGACATGATAGTTGCCACCATTTCTACACTTACTTCTACTTGCTCCGCAAAATCAGGTTCAGAAAGCAGCATATCCATACCAAATCTATCCATTGCATCTTTTTGCATCACAGACACCACACTTGATGGAAAAAACTTACGAATGTCTCCCAGCCAACGGCTAATTTTTGGGCTACTTGCCCCTAATCCGCCCCGTCTATCGGAAGAATTTTCATACAGATTATCCAATGCCTGCCCCATTCCCTCATAGTCAATTCCGCCCTCACCTTCCCCCTCATCACCTTCGCCATTTTTGCCATTTCCGCCCATATTTACGGCGTTATTTGGGTCAGATTGCCCACCCAAAATAAGTTTCCAACGTTTTTCAATGTCGTTCATAATCGTGTTTTGAGTTATCGTTGTTGTAAGAAAAAAAGTGCCTATTTAGGTTTATACATAAATACAGATATGTCTATATTTATGTGCAAATATACGCAAAATTTAGGATATTGTCACGATAAATTCACTTTTTTTTTGCAAAAAAACGCATAACATATCAAAAAAGATTTGTTCTGCCATGATGAGGGGCTATTTTATATATTTGTCTAAAGCTTTCGCAACGCCATCTTCTGTATTTTTAGCCGTAATATCATCGGCAAGCATTTTAACTTCGTGAACGGCATTTTCTACCGCTATCCCCATACCTGAATGTTTAATCATTTCAATATCATTATAGTTATCCCCAAAAGAAATAACATCTTTGATATTGATATTCAAAGTTGATAAATAACTTGAATGTTTGCATATTGATGATTTATTGGAATGATTAATGTGTAAATATTTTCTGCCTTTGCAAGTGTTTTAATCAAAGATGCAACCCACAAAGACTACTCAGCCCCCCATTTCCCCTTCACATACTCCGCTATCTCCGCTGCACTCAACTTCCGGGTACTCGCTTGCGAGCGCACAAAAAACACCTGTTCATAACCTTTGATTTCCAACAAGCCCGTAGTTTTGTTTTTTTCTTCTTTGGGATATTTGCAATAAACGCCAAGGTGTGCGGCTTTTACGCTCACTTTTGCGATTTGTTTGTCTTCGAGGAAATAAAAATCGCTGCGGATATATTGCGAAAGTGCCATATTGCCGAGCCAATCTTTGATGCGATTGTCCATCAGCAGCAAGATGCCGTCTGTGCCTTTGTCGAAGGTTATGAGGTCTTTTTCCAAGCCATATACGCTGCCTTCGTCTGTGATGCCGATATACAAGTCGCCGCCATCGCTGTTGAGGAAAGCCGCAATCGTTTTGAAGATTTCAAATTCCAAACGCTCGTTTTTCTGGTCCTGTTTTACGTCCCAACGGTAGCTGCTTTTGAACTCTCTGTTTTTGTTTTCGCCTTCATAGATAGCGTTTTGTATAGCGACAATCTCGGCTTTTTCTTGCGCTTTTGCGGCTTGCAAACGCTCCCACGCTGCCAAAACCAAGCGTTTTGTGCGATATTCGCCATATTTGCGTAGGTCTTTGTCTTTGAGAACCCGAAATGTCTCGCCTGGGAAATCTGCGCCATATACGTCTTGCGGGTCTAAGATATAGCGCAATTCTGTGGTATCTAAGCCGTACATATCGGCATATAAGGCATCTAATTCGGCTTTGAGATTTGCCCTGCGTTCCTCGTCCCATTTGAAGGGGGGAAGGGGTAGGTTTAGGTTCGGCGGGTTTTCGGAAACCCGCCGAACCTGATTTTCTTCCCACTGCTTTACCAACAAATGCCGCAAAGCAGGGCTGCTTTCTGCCCATATTTCCGCCGCAAAAGGCTGCATATCATTCGCAGTATAAACCAATTCTAAAACTCTTGGCAAGATATACGCAAGGTGCTTAGGCGTATAGGTGGAGGGGGGAAGGACAGGGAATTGTTTTGCATAATGAAGCGAAATATCCGTTCCGCCAACTTTTTGTCTTGCTGTATAATCAAAAACAAGGCTATTTAGATTTGCAATAAGTTTACAGTTTTCAATACTTTTTTCTAAAAAGATTATTTGTAGTTTATCTCCTGCGGCATATAAAGGAGATATAGAGGCTATACAAGTTCTATCATTCGTAACATTTGATGTTTTTCTAAATTCAAGATACCACTTTTTACTTCTTTTTCGCATTATATTCCAAGCAAAAGCTAAGGTAGCATTTTCTGTCATTGCTTGTTCCATTTCTGCAAGCTCATTTTCTGCCAATAATTCAAATTTACAAGCATCTATTTCACTTTGCAATTTGAGAACATTCATTTTTTTGAGGTTCAATATGTGCGAAATCATTGCCTTTTCTTTTGCTTCCCATTCGGCTTTTTGTTCCTTATTATTTTTGATAAAAACTTGATAATGAGCCGCAAGCCAAATACAGCAAGCATAGAATATTGCTGTTTCATCTTGTGTATAAAAAGCCTGTTTTACCAAAGTTGGCACATTTGCCAATTTCATCAAAATCTCTTTTTCTGCCACCCAATACCAAGGGTGAATCACATAGTCGGGGTTTTGATATTGTGCCAAAGTCGGGGTAGGCGTTTGCGTAGAAGTGCGGCTGTCCACGCCTTTGTATGAGCCATAACGGTGGTCATAATGCCATATCATTTTTCCCTCATACAAAGGAAAATACTTTTCACCTTCTTTTTCAAATACATTGCCTTGCAATACAAAACCTTCCTCTTCCAATTGTGCTTGTATGCGGAAAAGGTAAGAATCGCTCGACATATTAAATAAACCTTGTCTAAAGGATATGTTCCAAGGGTTTTCTTCTGGGATTTTCTTTTCGTTGTTTGCTTCTTTGAGGAGAATCGGTACAGCTTTGTAGATTCTCGCAGTTAGCTCTGCGTCCTTACTATTTCTGAAAATAGGACAGGTTTTTGTATTGGGATTGAGGCGCAAAAAGTCGTCTTTGCCAAGGCTAAATACCCTTTGTGTGTCTTGCAAATGCGTTACTTGGGTAAGAAAAAAGCCAAATCTTGCTTTTTGTTCGCCTATATCTGCGCCTGCAAGCGTGAGCAGGCAGAATTTTCTACGGCTATC
>JAAFHL010000057.1 GCA_013298365.1 Bacteroidota bacterium
TCGGCAGCTTATTACTACAAAATGTCTTTGGAAGCACAATTGCGTGCCAAAAATATTGCCTATTTGCCCACTGCATACCTCAAAGCTGGCGATATTGCCCTCAAAAAAGGTGACAAAAATACGGCGTATCAATATTATGAACGTGCCAAAAAGATTGCAGACAGCAGTGAAAATAAGCAGGCGCAAGTTTCTTGTTTGTTGGCATTGGGAAATTGGGAACTCATTTTTGCGCAAAAAGAAGTGGCAGCAGAAAGTAATTTTCAAAAAGCCAAGCAAATTGCCACAAATTTGTCCGATAAATCTTTCTATATAAATGCTTTAAGAGACTTATTGGCTTTGCGAAAAAAACAGGGGAATTTTGAGCAAGCTCTTGATTATCAGACACAAATCAATCACCTAAAAGATTCTTTGAATGAATGGGAAACGCAAAATATTGTCAAAAGATTGGAAATAGAGTTTGAGGTTTCGGAAAAAGACAGACAGTTACGGCTCATTCAAAAGGAAAAAGAAGTAGCTTTGTTACGCAGTTATTTATTGCTTGGCTTTCTTATTTTTGGGACTTTAATTGCCGCAGGTATCATTTTTTTCCTGAAAAATAGCCAGAAAAAAGACAAAATATTGCTTCAAACGCAATCGGAATTAATGCAAGCACTCGAAGTGCAAAAACAATTGAAAGAGCAGCATTTAGAAAATGAATTGGCATTTAAAGAAAGTCAGTTGAGTGCGATGGCTTTGCAAATGGCGCAAAAAAATGAATTGTTGCAAACCCTCAAAAATCGTTTAGACGAAGAAAAAGATACCGAAAATATGCAATCTTTGCACAAAATCATTCATAAAAGTTTGAATCAAGACAAAGAATGGGAAGCCTTTGACAGTCATTTTGAAAGCCTAAACAAGAATTTTTATACCCGCTTGAAGGCAAATTATCCCGATATTAGCCCCAATGATTTGAAAATTTGCGCCCTTATCAAGATGAATTTATCCATCAAAGAAATGGCGGCGATTTTAAATATTTCACCTGACAGCGTCAAAACGGCTCGCTACCGCCTGCGTAAAAAGCTGCAACTTAATACAGAAGACAATTTGACCGATTTTATGCTTCAACTTTATTAAAAGCCCATGTTTTAATTCTATTTCACAAAATAGAATTTCTCCATTTATTATACAATTAAAATGGGATATTTATAAAAAAAATATGTCAATAAAATGGATTTTTTGTAGTACCTTTCGGGTCGAAATCGTTATTGACAATAAAAACCATAATCAAAACATAATCAGCAAGTTACAAATGATGATTATGTACTACCTCAACCATAGCATTTAATTTTTAGGAGAGATATGTCATTTTGCGTACCAAAAATGTTTGTTATTGCCATAATTTTGTGCTTAACACAGAATTTTTATGCCCAAAAACCGTTTTGTATCTATTTTGAAGCAGGAAAATTCACTTTAACGCCACAGCTTCAAACTGAAGTAGACAAAACCTGCCAAGGGTTTAGTATAAAAGACACCCTTCAAATCGAAATTATTGGCTATTTTGACAGTAAAAACGGCAAAACAACTACCGATTTGGCTCGGAAAAGATGCTATGCAGTATGGGATTATCTCTTACAAAAAAAGAATTTTATTATTTTTAAGGGGCAAATGCTGCCTTCATCTACTTATAAACCTGAAAATCTTCCTACTACAGAAACGCCTGAAATGATGCAAAAGCGGGTTTGTATTTTATTTATTCCTGTCAAAAAAGGAAAGTTATTAAACCCATCTATTGCCGAATCTCTGCCAAATATCCCGACTTCTTCTCCTTCAATACCCAAAAATAACACAGCTACAACACCTGTTTTTGGCGGTAATCTCCCTAAGGCAAACCCAAATGTAGGCTTCGGAACTTTCTCCTCCCCTACCCTCAACGAATCAGATACCGTCATTACTTTTCGGACAGGTACAAGCCTCAAAATTTCAGCAGGGACTTTTGCCCCTTTGCGCATCAAAGATGTACAAATAGACATCATGGAGTTTTTAAAACCCTGCGAATTGTTCTCATTAGACGTACAAATGCGCACAATTGATGGCGATTTGCTCATTTCTGATGGCTTAGTCATCATTCAAACCAGCAAAAATGGGAAGTTGATACAGCCACAAAAACCGCTTGAAATCTGGATTCCTTCCGAAAAATTGGATACAACCATGCGCTTGTATGTGGGAGATAGAACATTGGACAGGCGTACAATTTGGCGTAGAGCAAGCGAAAGGTTGTCGTTTCATATCATAGATGCTCGTTATTATAGTTTTCAAACCCAGAAGTTAGGTTGGTTTTGTATTCAAAAACCCGTAGAAGAAAGCATTTCTTTGATTATTTCTGCCAAAGATAACAAGACAAAGAAAAATCGTTTTTTGGTCAAAAACAATTCACACCCAAATCCACAAGTCAATGTATTTTATTTAGACAATCATAGTTACTACGAACTTTCTGCAAGTGAGGAGGGCGTGTTTAGTATGCCCAAATTTTCTGACCCCAAAAATGTCATTATCGTCTCCAAAGTTCATGCACCGAATAACAAAACATGGTATTTTTCCAAACGCCTAAGCGAACTTGAATACAAAGGGGGAAGTTACTTTTTAAACGCAGAAGACTATATTGTACGCCGCCCAAATTCGCCCAAAAATACCTCACAAGGCGATTTGCTCACGATGGACGATGTTTTGTACAAATTGTGTGGCATGTTTAGTGAAATGAAAGGGATTTAATTTTTTTTGTGGTGGCAAAAAATATCGGTAAAAATATGCACAAATACGCTCAATTTTACGTGTTTTTTCGTGCAAGCACGAAAAATGGGCTTGGGTGGGGGCTAATTATCTTTTTCTACCGATATTTTGTCGCTATGCGACAAGCAGCCACACAATCTGTTAATATTAGAGTTTGGTTCTATGATATTTTTTGTGGTTTTGCGTTTTGGTAGGACAGGGCAATGCCCTGTCCTACTACCAAAACGAGGCATTTTAGATGCGCTCCACAAAAAATGTCAAAGAACCTAGAATTTTTACAAATAAATTTGTAAAATATCTTATTCTTTTTGTAACTTTGTTGCAAAAAGAAGGTTATTCTATTTTCTTAGCATATTTCACACAACATGTTTAAATTTTTTCCAATAAATGGTGGCGTATTAATGAGTGTTATCTGCGCAATTCACTGTGCAGCAACACCTTTTTTAATCTCTGCAATACCTGCATTTGCGGGCTTGTGGGTATCCGAAACCCTTGAATGGATAATGATTGGCTTAGGTTTATCTTTTTCTATTTTTACCTTACTAAAGGGCTACAAAATCCATCAAAACCTACGCCCTTTGCAACTATTAGGAATTGGCGCATTATTTTTTTTAGCTGCCAATGTGTTCTTACATTCACACACATCTCATTTTAGTTGGCCGCATACGCTTATGAACCTAAGTGGCGGCTTATTCATGATTGTTGCACAACGCATCAACCATACCTCAAAAGCGAGTTGTAGTTGCGCAAACCACTGATTTTCAGCTATTTTCTATAAATAAACATGAACTATATCCATACAGAAACAGTTGGTAAGACCTTAGTCATTACCCTCAACCGTCCCGAAGTATTGAACGCACTCAATTTGGGACTTTTTGCGGAATTAAAAAGCATTGTAGAAGCATTGAGTGCCGATGAGGTGCATCTAGGTGCAATCATAACAGGTGCTGGCACAAAATCTTTTGCCGCAGGAGCCGATATTTCGGAACTATCAAGTTTGGATAGCAAGGCAGCAGAGGCGGTAAGTAAAAGTGGGCAAGATATTTTCTTTTTAATCGAAAATTGTAATAAGCCCATCATTGCCGCAGTCAATGGGTTTGCATTAGGCGGCGGCTGCGAATTGGCAATGGCTTGTCATTTGCGGGTAGCTTCGGACAATGCAAAATTTGGGCAGCCTGAAGTAAATTTGGGTTTGTTGCCAGGCTATGGCGGCACGCAGCGTTTGGTACAACTCATTGGCAAGGCAAAAGCCACGGAATTGTTGCTAACAGCTGACGCTATTCGGTCAGATGAGGCACTTAGTTTGGGCTTAGTAAACTATGTAGTCAGTCGTGATGAGTTGAAAGACAAGTGTTTTGAAATTTTGAACAAGATTTATACAAAATCGCCTTTAGCGGTTGCGCTTACTTTGCAAGCAATTTCTGCGGGCATCAACGATAATTTGACGGGCTATGCGGTAGAAGTGCATAACTTTGGAAAGGCTATCACTTCGGAAGATGGGCAGGAAGGAACGAAAGCTTTTTTGGAGAAAAGAGCTGCTAATTTTACAGGGAAATAAGTGGTTAATCTTTACACAAAGGTGCAAAGTACGGGTATTGTTTTCTTTGCACCTTTGCGTGAATTTTAAGATAGACTATTCGTTTGTGGATTAAGCTCCCATTTTCAACCACTAAGTCACTAAGAAACACTAAGATAGCAGTCGAAAATGGGATTTTATTTTATAGATGTTCCTTATTCACTTGTATTGGGCTTGTCGAAATGAGCCATATTAAATACTTTTCATGCCTTAGTCGGTTGTATCTAACTTCTGCAAATCACTCCCCCACAATCAACACAGGCACTTTTACCCGATGTCGCACAGCATCTAAAGTTGTTCCAAACAAAATATCTTTGAAACCTGTATGCCCATGCGCACCCATGACCAATAAATCAGCCCCATTTTTATTCACAATTTCGGGAATTGTTTTTTTCGGATTGCCAAAACCCAAAATACTATGAATATTATAGCCCTTTTCTTGCAAAATACTCACATATTTTTCCAAGTTTATTTTGTCCAAAGAAGTTTCCATGTCATCAATATCGCTTTCCATCATGCGTGCGCCTGCCGTTTCTACAATGTGAATGAGAAAATACTCGGCATTTTTGCCACCTTGCGAAAGTGCGTGACTTATGGCTTGTGCATCTGCAAAGCTAAAATCCACAGTGATTGCTATTTTTTTGTAGATTTTTTCGCCCGAAAGTATCAAATCTTTTACAACGCCATCTGGTGCAAGCACGTGTTTATGCTTCATTTTTTGGACAAAAGGAGAAAAGGTAATATATGCGAGCAAAATAATTGCGCCTACAAATAAAGGATAAATAGTAACATATAAAACAATAGGATTTTCGGCAGCCTTTGTCCATTCTATCATATTATTAATCAGCCAATTAAGATTGAGTGAAACAATAATAATGGCAATCACCCAAGCCAAGATTTGCAACCAAGGTTTAATGGCAAACTCCTTCATGGTAGCTTTATCACTCGTAAAATGAATCAGGGGAATGACCGCAAAACCTAATTGCAAACTTAACACTACTTGGCTCATAATGAGCAATTCCCCTGTTTTCTCTTCCCCATAAAAATAAATCGTTACAAAAGCAGGGATAATCGCAATCAAACGGGTGATGAGTCTTCGCAACCAAGGTTGTAAGCGCAAATTCAAATAACCTTCCATCACAATCTGTCCCGAAAGGGTACCTGTCAAAGTTGAACTTTGCCCTGCGGCAATCAAAGCAATTGCAAATAAAATAGGAGCTAATGTATTGCCCAAAATCGGGGCTAATAAGGTATGTGCATCTTGAATTTCTGCAATTTCGTTGTAGCCATTTTTGTGAAAAACCGCCGCCGCCAATATCAAAATTGCTGCATTGACAAATAAGGCTAAATTGAGCGCAACCGTTGTATCAATAAAGTTAAATTTTATTGCCTCTTTGATGCCCTTGTAAGTTCTTTCTATTTTTCGGGTTTGTACCAAAGAAGAATGAAGGTATAAATTGTGCGGCATAACGGTTGCGCCAATGATTCCAATCGCAATATAAAGTGCCGCTTGATTTTCAATATGTGGAATAAAACCTTTGACAAGTGCCGCCCCGTCAGGCTGCGCAAAAAACATTTCGCCCACAAAAGCCATTCCTATCGTAGCAATTAGCACAATAATAAATGCCTCCATTTTTCGCATACCATGTTTTTGCAAAACCAATAATAACAAAGTATCTAATACGGTAATAGAAACGCCCGTCAACAAAGGGATATTAAACAAGAGCTGCAAACCAATCGCCATACCTATCACTTCTGCCAAATCGCAAGCGGCAATTGCTGTTTCTGCGAGCATCCAATTCAGAAAATTGACCACAGGCGGATAAGATGCTCGGGAGGCTTGTGCAAGGTCTAAGCCCCTCACAAGCCCCAATCTTGCGCTCAAACTTTGCAGCACCAAAGCCATTAAGTTGCTCATTAGCAAGACCCACAGCAAAGAGTAGCCAAATTTACTGCCGCCCGCAATGTCCGTAGCCCAGTTGCCAGGGTCCATGTAGCCCACGCTTACAAGATAGGCAGGGCCCACAAAGGCAAATAATTTTTTCCAAAAACCTGTTTTGGAAGTTGTATTGATAGAAGCATTTACTTCTTGTAAGGACTTTGTATTCATTTTTGTTCTCGCAAATTAGATGGAATTTTAATGCAGATTTTCACAGACAGATTTGTTTTGTGGGCAAAATTAACAAAGTTAGATTAATCTAACAAATTTTATTTGATATTTTTTTGTATCTTTGTGGCATAAATATCAAATTTGCGATTTCTGCGGTTTAATTTGTGCAAATCTGCGAAAAAAAATCATGCTATCATACACAGAAGAAAATTATATCAAAGCACTACTTCGTCTGACACTTGAAAAAACAGTAGCAGGAACGAATGAACTTGCGGCACAGCTTGGGGTGAAGCCAGCAACAGCAACCGATATGCTCAAAAAATTGAGAGAAAAGCAACTCATTGATTATGAGAAATATGGAAAAATTTCTTTAACCTTAGAAGGCAGAAAAAAAGCGATGCAAGTACTTCGTAAACATCGTTTATGGGAGACTTTTTTGTATGAAAAATTAGGATTTGCATGGGACGAAGTGCATGATATTGCCGAACAGTTAGAGCATATTCAAAGCGAAAAATTGGTGGAAAAATTGGATAAATTTTTAGATTTCCCTAAATTTGACCCACATGGCGATGCCATTCCCAATGCAGAAGGTGAAATAAAAGTTTTTTTTACCCAAACTTTGTCGCAAATTGCCGTTGGAAATATTTGTCGCATGGCAGCCGTCAAAGACAATTCTGCGACTTTTTTGCAATATGTGGCGCAGGTAGGTCTCAGCATCAATGAGCATATAAAAATTATCTCAAAACAGCCTTATGACGCTTTGACCTGTATCGAAGTAAATGGCAAACAATCGAATGTAAGCCCAAAGTTTACGGATAATATTTTTGTAGTAGGTGAAAATGAATGAGTTTGTGGATTAATCCATTTTCAAGGCTTTTTTATAAGTAGCCAAACATCTTTCTCTTGCCCATTTATGTTCCACAATCGGACGTGTATATGCAGGTGTTCCATACTCAGGCACCCATTTTCGCACGTACTGAAATTGCTTATCAAATTTTTCTACCTGCGCCTCGGGACTAAAAATCCGAAAGTAAGGTGCTGCATCACAGCCACTTCCCGCCGCCCATTGCCAGCCCCCATTGTTAGATGCCAATTCAAAATCCAAGAGTTTTTCGGCAAAATACGCCTCGCCCCATCGCCAATCTATAAGCAAATGTTTGCACAAGAAACTCGCCACCAACATACGCACACGATTGTGCATATAGCCCGTTGAATTGAGTTCTCGCATACCTGCATCTACAAGCGGGTAGCCCGTTTTGCCCTCGCTCCACTTTTGAAACATTTCTTTGTCATTTTCCCACTCAATTTTATCGTATTCTTTTTTGAAAGCATTGCCCACAACATGCGGAAAATTCCATAATACTTGCGCATAAAAATCTCGCCAAATTAGCTCATTCAAATAGGTTTCATTTTGAGAGAGGGCTATTTTCGCCAATTTTCGGATACTAATTGTACCAAAACGCAGGTGTAAGCCCAAACGAGTTGTACCTTTTTGTGCAGGAAAATCTCGAGTTTCGTGGTATTTTCGGATAATTTTTTCATCAGGAATAAGCGAAGGAAAAGGCATGTTTGTTTGCTCAAAACCCATTTCTGCCAAGGAAGGAATAGAAGCAAAAGAGGCGTTTTTAGGAGCAAAATGGCTAAAATATTTTTCAGTAGGGTAAGATTCTAAATGAGCATCATTTAAACTAGCTTTCCATTTTCGGCTATAAGGCGTAAAAACAGTATAGGGCTTGCCTTCATTGCTTAGAATTTCTGCCTTTTCAAAAATAACATGGTCTTTATAAGTATGAAAAGTGATGTTTTTTTCTGCTAGAAAGCCTGCTATTTCAGCGTCTCTTTGTTGCGGATATGGCTCATAATCATGGTTTGTGTAGAGGGCAGTAATCGGCATTTTTGCTGCGATTTGTTGCCAAATCGTTACTGGATTTCCATAAAAAGCCTGTAAATGACTGCCCATTTCTGCTAATTTTTCTGACAAATCGGCAATAACATTGTGAATAAACTGCACACGTCCGTCATTTCGAGGCAGTTTATCCAAAATATAGCTATCAAAAATGAAAACAGGCATTACCTCCTGCCCTGTTTTGAGGGCATGATACAAAGCCGCATTGTCTTCAATCCGTAAATCTCTTCTAAACCAAAAAGCAATCATAATAGGTTTTATTTTGTACAAATACATGCTGAAAACCCAAATAAAGGCTTTTTGTTTTATTTTTTTACAAATCGTATTTGTCTAAGGTTTTTATCACCGCTTCAAAATTTTTGTTCAAAGGTGCTTCAAATTTCACGATTTCTTCTGTACCAGGGTGCGTAAATTCAAGTGAATGAGAATGAAGTAAATAGCCATGATTTAAGGCATTTTCTTCATCAGTGAACTTCCCAATTTTGTAATTTTTCTTAAATTCGGAAAGAAACATATCTTTGCCGCCATACAATTCATCACCCATAATCGGCAACATAATGCTTGCCAAATGCACCCGAATTTGGTGCATACGCCCCGTAACAGGCTCACATTCCAACAAAGTATAGTGCTTAAAATGCCGCAAACTTGTGATAAATGTATTAGAAGGCTTGCCCAAACGCTGCGAAACCGTTACTTTTTTGTTGGTAGAAACCAGCAAAGGATAATTGACCTCGTGTTTTTTGAAAGCGTGTGTGCCTGCGACAAGTGCCAAATATTTCTTATGCACCTGCCTTTTTTCAAACTGAATAGAAATATGGCGATAGTTTTCTTCTTTTTTGGATAAAAGGAGAATACCCGAAGTCATTTTGTCCAGACGATGGCAAAGCTGCAAATCGGGATTGTATTGTTTTGCCATACCCAGCACATTCTTATTGCTTTTGTCGTCCAAACTTGCCATATCTTGTGGCTTGTTGATGACGAGAATGTCCTCATCTTCGTGAAGAATAAGGTCTTGAAATTGTATATATTTTGACATGATTTGATTGTATTTTTTTAGGTTATTATTAAGAATAAACTGCATCAATAATATCCCATATATTAAACTCCTTTTTGTTATATGGAATGACTCCATCTTGAAAACTTAATTCTTGTTGTACTGTATCGCTTTTAGTCCTATTTTTTACCTTTACTTTTCGATAAAAAATGTTATCTGTCAAAGGTAAGCCTATTCTTTTTCCTGAGCAAATCAGAAATTTCGCAAAACATTCTCCCGCATCTAATTGCTTTTTTGCAGGAGTATTGCTGTTTTTTAGTTCAATAAGAAAAATATAAAGGCTATTTCCTGTTTCCACAAATAGAATATAATCGCATATTTTATTGAGTCCGCTATTACTGTTAAAATAAGGAAAAAGTTTCTCTTGATTAGGGTCAAAACGAGCAAGCAAATAGTTTGTGTTTTTATGTGTTACAATTTTTTTTTCCATTACGTCTTTTTCTTCCATAATATGTTGGATATTAGGAAAATAAGACTCTTTTAGTATTTGTTTTATCAAGCCTAATTGTGTTTCTTCATTCGGGTTTGCCATATTTTAAGGTAGTATAGAGTTGTTCTGAAATATCACTTTGCTTGTCTATTGTGTCATCAATGGATTTTACACTAAATCCACTTCTCCCAATCGCAATAGGTTTTACTTCTGTTTGTTTAGAACTATTATTTTTGTAATCAAACATATATATTTGCGTTTCATCTGCTATCAAAAATTCGTCTGCTTTGTAACCAAAAGTTTGCGCAGTTTCTTTTACCTCGTCATTGCCTTCTGCAATCATAATCAAATTATTCATTTCTCGTATGATATAATCGCTATGTGTGCTGACCAATAAACGCAAGCCTTTGTTTACCAATCTGGCAAAAATACGGGTCAGAAGTATTTGATTATCAGGGTGTAAATTCAATTCTGGCTCATCAATAATAATCAAATCATTTTCTATAGCAAGATGCTTGAGATATAATACCAAACTTGCTAAGGTTTTTACGATAGAGGAACTTTGATGAAAAGATAAGCTAATAGATTTGGCTTTATTACTTCTAAATTCGACTTGTCCCTCTTTTGAAATCCCAATTTTCCCTTTAAGCAATTCTGTTTCTATTTCTTCTGCAAATTCATAATAAGTGCTTTTGCTTTTTTCTATTTCGGTTAAATCTTCTGCGATTTTTAAGGCATCTTTGATAGGTTGAGGGTAGCGATTTTTCGCATTTTGACCATATTCACTGTTTTTAATCAATAATTCATTGCTAAAAGTAAAAATAGCATTTCTTTCAACAGGAAAAATCGTAGCAGATGTTACTGGAAAAAATACCAATAAGGAATAAAGTCTTGATAACAAGGCAATATCTAAATATTCTATTAGTTCCTTATTTTTAATAATATCGGAGGGAATGTGAACGTCTAAATAATTATTATTTTTGTCTTTGAAAATGGTAAAATAAAAGCTATTATCTAATTTAATGGTCCATTCATATTCAAGTGCGATTATTTTTGCCTCAAATTCAGCATAAGTTCCAAGTATTTCAATTCTTGTTTTGCCAAAATAATTTTCTTGTTTACTTTCAGCTACTGCGAACAAGTTCCTTAAATTAGCCTTTACTTTGTATAATTCACTATTTCTAAAATTCCATATATCCATTATATTTAAAGGAATTGCTACTTTATTTTCGGCTACCAATTGATTAATCAATTCTTTTTCAAGTCTTATTCCAAAACTTTTGTTATTTAGATAAGTTATCGCATAAATTACAAAAGCGATATATGTTTTTCCTGTTCCATTAGGTCCACAAAAAACGTTCAGTTTTTTATTCAAATCTATAGTAGCACTTTTTACTGCCCCTAAATCGTTAATTTGTATTTTCATTTCTAAATTTTATCTATGGAATCAAAAATAAATAAACGGATAATCTATCTGAAAAATCACGCAAAGCCGCAAAAATATAAAGGCGCAAAGAAAACAATATCAATACTCTGCGGCTTTGCTCCTTTTTTTCTTTGGGGGAACATTAGCTAGTTATTTGTTTTTCATTCCTATGTGAATTTCGGAAGTGAAAGTAAAGATACAAACAGTCACAAATAATCTATAATAATACCTATTTTGAGTTCAGGCTTTCCAAATTTCTGAAACTTGGAAAGCCTGCTTACTATCACTCCCCAGCCGCTTTCAAACCTTGAGCCACTTCCATCGGATTCATATTTTGATACACCCCGCTTGCTACTCTATCACGAATGATTTCAAATGCAGCAAGTGTGCGGTTTACATCTTCGATTGTATGCTCAGAAGTAGGAATAATGCGCAACATCATTACGCCTCTTTCTACCACAGGATAGGTTACAACCGAAACGAAAATGCCAAAATTTTCTCGCAAATCTATAATCAAATTTGCGGCTTCTTGTGTGCTACCTTTGAGGTAAACAGGGGTTACAGGCGTTTGTGTTGGACCAATATCAAAGCCTCTTTCACGCAAGCCTGATTGCAAAGTATTTACAATATCCCACAATTTTGTGCGAATTTCGGGACGAGTACGTAGCAGCTCCAAGCGTTTAATCGCTCCTTTTGTCATGGGCATACACAAGGCTTTTGCATAAATTTGGCTACGCAGATTATAACGTAGATAGGTTACCGTTTTTTTGTCGCCACATACAAATGCGCCAAAACCTGCCATAGATTTTGCAAAAGTATTGAAAAGCACATCTATTTTGTCTTGAACGCCATAGAATTCGCCTGTACCAATGCCTGTTGCACCCATTACCCCAAAACCATGGGCATCATCTACAAAAAGACGAAAACCATATTCCTCTTTGAATTTGACGATTTCTGCCAAATTGCCCAAGTCGCCTTTCATACCAAAAACGCCTTCTGTAATGACTAAAATACCACCACCCGTTTTTTCAACGATTTTTTGGGCTTTTTTGAGTCTGTCCTCAAATTGAACCATGTCATTGTGCGCAAACACAAAGCGTTTTGCCAAACTCAAATTCATGCCATCTAAGATACAGGCATGAGAAAGTTGGTCATACACAATCACATCTCTGCGGTCTGTGAGGGTTTGAATGATGGAAACGCAGCCTTGATAGCCAAAGTTCATCAAGAAAGCGTCTTCTTTTTGCATAAAATCCGCCACCTCACGCTCAAATTGCTCATGGAAATTGCTGTTTCCTGTAAGCATACGTGAACCCATTGGAAATGCTAAACCATATTCTGCTGCGGCATCTGCATCAGCCTTGCGCACTTCGGGGTGATTAGCCAAACCGAGGTAATTGTTTAAGGACCAGTTAAGTACAGGTTTTCCCCTGAACAACATGTGTGGACCTGCTTCTCCTTCTAATTTAGGAAAAGTAAAATAGCCATGTCCTAATTCTGCGAACTTGCCTAAGTCCACTGACATGTTTCTGTCAATTTTATCGAAAAGATCCATTTTGATAAATAGTTGATAGTTGAAAATTGACGCTTCGACACTTCGGCACACTTCGATAGACTCAGTGGAGTCCAAAGCTCAGCACAAGTAGCTAAAAGTTAAGTGATATAAATATCCCTTATTTCTCTACTATATTTATCTAAAAACGCCACAAATGTAGGTTTTTTCTGGGAGATTCTCACAGATTAATATAGAGATTTTAGGAGATAAAAAGAAAAATTTATTTCAAGTGTAATATTTTGTTCTTATTTGCAACTTATCATTTAGATATTTGTCTAAATACCAAATTAACACTATCATGAACACATTATTCAAAGCACTCAACGACCCTACAAGGCGGCAAATTTTGGAGATGCTACGACAAGGTGACCTTAGCGCAGGGGAAATTGCAGACGCTTTTGAGATGACAAAGCCCAGTATTTCGCATCATTTGGATTTGTTGCGGCAGGCAGAACTTGTGGCGAGCATAAAAAAAGGACAATTCATTTATTATTCCCTCAATATGAGCGTCTTAGATGGCTTATTGGAGTGGCTCATGAAACTCAAAAATGAATAAATCTCTGGGAAAATCTGACATTTTACTATTATAAGTATCATTTACAAAAAAATAATACAATATTTCATCTCTAAT
This sequence comes from Bacteroidota bacterium, assembly GCA_013298365.1. GTDB lineage: Bacteria > Bacteroidota > Bacteroidia > J057 > J057 > JAAFHL01. The sequence continues at coordinate 13,455 of JAAFHL010000057.1, forward strand.
TAATTTATTATCAGATATTTAAGACTTTTTTAATTATTAATTTTTAACTATTAATTACTTAAAATATTTACACAAAATGAAAACATCTGTTACAAAAGAACTTTTTTTAGGAATCTTTATCGTGATTCCTGCATTGTATTTGGCGATGGTTTGGGGAAATTTACCCGAAATTGTGCCTACACATTGGGGCATAGATGGCAAAGCAGATAGATTTGGCTCAAAAAACAGCTTAATCGCTTTGAGCTTGGGCTTGCCTATTTTTATCTATATATTGCTTCGTTTTGCGCATCTGTTAGACCCTAAAAAGGATAATTATGCCATTTTTCAAGACACATATTATCGTTTACGTATCATTTTAGGGGCTTTTATGGCTTTTATCGGGATTTTCATCATACATGCAAGCCAGCATCCTACGAATTTCTTTTCAGGGAAATGGATATTAATGGCAATTTGTTTTTTATTTTTAGGCATGGGAAATTATTTGCCTACCCTTAAACCTAATTGGTTTATCGGGATTCGCACGCCTTGGACATTGTCTGATGAAGGTATTTGGCGAAAAACGCATCAACTTGGTGGAAAAATTTGGTTTTGGGGTAGTCTTATTGGCATAGTGCTTACCGCAATACTGCCCGAAGTATATGCCTTTTATCTATTTATGACACTTATTATATTCGTTGTCATTTTTCCATTAGGCTATTCTTATTGGTTATTTCACAACAAATAAAATCAAAAGCCACTTCGCATCGCTGCAAAGTGGCTTATATCCTATTAAAACATTTCAATATTACTCTTTTACTACTTTTAACACACTATTTTTATCATCTGTTTGGAAAGAAAGGGTATAAATGCCTTGTGGGAGATGTTGCAAATTCATGGTTTCATTTGCAAGCCCCTGTATGATTTCGATATTTTGTGAAATGACAACTTGCCCTAAATGATTGTATAGCAATAATTTGCCTTCATTTTCAAGCATATTTTGCAAACGGATATGTAATATATCACTTGTGGGATTAGGATAAGCGACCATCATATTTTCGTCAAGCGAAATAAGTTCGTCAGCGTCTCCTTTATCTGCGCCTAATTTGGGCGTGCAACCAAAAGTAACCAAGGTTACCGTTGCTGCCGCAGAAAGTTTCACACAACCATTTGGGTAAGTTGCCTGTACACGCATTACCTTATTGTTGCTTGTGGTCGTAACTCCTTGTGTATATGTGTTTGCATTTGCTCCTGCAATGAAGTTTGCGCCTAATCGCCAAGAATAAGCAGGAGATGGCGTTGTGCTGTTTGCCGTTAAAGTTGCTGAACCACTTGTTCCACCAGGTACACACACCGTAATTGTGCTACCCACTAATGCAGGTGTAGCAGTAATCGTAGGCGTAGCTGCGGGTTTTATCCATACATTTTGAGAATTGGAAAAACTAGAAAGACAGCCATTTGCGCCCCTACTTTTGAGGCTATAATTGTCTGCACTTGTAGAAGGAAGACTTACTGTTTGTGTAAAAGTGGTTGCCTTATTGTATTGTAAAATGCCATTTTTATACCAATTCATGCTACTTGCGCCTGCACTTGTTGGGGTAAGTAGGACATTTGTTCCTTGACATACCGTATTTGCTGTTGCGGCTAATGAAGGCGTAGAAGGGCTGACTAATTGTGAAACCAAAACGGCATCAGTATTTGTACAACCTGTGGCAATACTCGTTGTGGTTACTGTATAAGTTGTTGTAGCCGTAGGTGAAACCAAAGGATTAGAAACATTAGAAATAGATATACCCGAAAGTGGCGACCAAGTATAGGTGTTTGCGGCATTCGTTGGGCTACCTATTTGGATAAATTCGCCTGCGCAAATGCCTACATCAGCCCCTGCATTTGCTGCTGGCAAAGGATTTACGGTAATCACCGTTATGGGAGATGTATTGACACAACCCAAGGCATCAGTAACAGTAAGCGTATAATTTCCAGATGTATTTGGGATATAAGCTGCGCCACCTGCTTGAACAGTAGTTGTCCCTCTTTTCCAAAGATAAGTACTCATAGCTGCTGTTGCATTAAGGGTTGTCAGATTATTTAGGCAGAAAGTCGTAGGACCTGCAGGCGTAATCGTAGCAATCGGTGCGTTTCTCAAAATCGTTCTGGTTGCAGATTGTGGGGAAAAACAAGGATAACCTACATAAGTAACCTTCACCGTATAGTCTTCTGTACCTGCGCCAGCATCTGTCGTAATGGTGTAGGTTGCGGTGGTACTTGTATTTACAATGTTTCCATTTTTAGACCAAACATATTGAGCAGCGGTATAGCCTGTTGCAGGGGTAGCCGTAAGCGTAACTTGCGCACCTGCACACACATGGTTGCTGCTTGCAGCAAGCATAGGGGCT
>JAAFHL010000570.1 GCA_013298365.1 Bacteroidota bacterium
CGTTTACAACCTTTCGTTAAATCGTTTTTGTCAAAAACTTCGTTATGACTGCGAAATTTGGTGGAAAGGTTTTTGCGAAATGAAATGAAGCTAAAACTTTTCCACCAAATTTCGCTTTACACACAGCCTTGTCAAGTCCTGCTTTTCACGAGTGGCTGTGAACGATAAAATTGACGCTGTGCCTTTTGAGCGTTTGCCTTGTGCGTTGGTTAAAAGGCATTGGCGGCAATGAAAAGTGTTGTGTGAGTTTTTATTTTTATTTTTTCATTAGTACCCCACTATCATACAATAAGTTATCATTACCTCTTATTGAGTAGTAGTACATTCCTGATTGCATCAATGAAGTATTTATCATCAGTACCTTGCTATCTTTATAGGACAGATAATTTTCTATTTCTACTCCTACGCTATTGTATATTTTAAATATTACATTTTCCAGATTAATTTCATTTGAAGATATAAATAGCTCATTTTCAATAGGATTTGGGTAAATGTCTATTTTCTTGTAATTAACTGGTTCAAATATAGAAACAGCATTTTCACAGTTAGAGTATTGAGGATTTTGATAGATTTGACTATTATTTTGATAAATACAAGTGAGTGTATAATTAGGGGCATCAAAAGCACCTGATAATTCACACAATTTATAATTCAAGAAGTTTTCAATATTACCAACTCCTTCAATCCACTCAATTCTATAGTAAGGTTGATGTATTGATTTCAATAGAAGCCTTTTACGTTGTCCATTTAACGTTTGGACGTAAGATAGACTATCCACCTTATACCATTTGCTAATCGGTTGTTGATTTAAGCGTGTAATACATGTTGAATCCCCAACTTGAAGCGAAAAATCATATAACAACTCTCCATATGGCGTTCCAGAAAAACATCCCATAAAAGGATAGATAGGCGAAAATGAATCTGTCCTTGCATACCAATATACTTTTTGTGAAAGGGTATCTTCGTACAACAACATTAATTCGCCAAAGTGAGACACTTTTTGGTAAGAGTTTCCATTTATAATAGAATCGCCATTTGTATAAACAACTCCCGTTGTTGATGGAAGATTACTATCAATTGTATAATGCCATACCATAGAATCTTGTAAGAGCTTATTATACCCTTGTGAATAGCAATTTAAAATAGACAAAAGCAATAAAATAGCAATGATAATTTTATTCATATTTATGTTTAATTTATTTTCTATACTCTCACACAACGGCTATATTGACTACGTGGCTTTTGTGCGTTTGCTTTGAGCGTTGGCATAAAAGCCATGTAAGGCAATATTTTTGTTGTCGGAATTTTTATTTTTTATTTACACTAAAAGGTTTAATTAATTGTTCCGAATTTTGCTTTAAATCTGTTATTACTTGTTCAAATTGTTCTATCAATGGCTCAAAAGTACCTACTATATGTCTGTTATTTTGATTAATAATTTCATCGTATAATGATAAAATCTCTATTATATTACTAACAAATATAGCATTATTCCCACCGCTGTTTTCTTTATTAAAACAATCCATTATTTTAGAAATTAGAGTGTGGTAATAACTTATGCTTGCTTCCTTTTCATTGCTTAATGAATCTAAATAATTGTTTAAAATATTCGATAAAATATTATTTAAATTAATATTTGAATGTCTGGTTTCTTCTATAATTTCGCGCAATTCAATTAGGATTTTATCAAAATTACGTTTATACTTTAAACATCGCTCTCTGTGGAAACTTACAATGTTCATTAACACTACTTTTATATCTAACATTGTATAATAAGACCAATCAATCGTAGATGTAATTTTTCTATATTTCTGAACTATGCTTATTTTATCTTTATCCTCACTATAATACTCTATAAAAGCATGATAATATTCCGCTTCATTAAAAACTTTTAATAGTCTATTTATATCTCCATCAATAGAATATTTTAATAATGGGATATTTGCTAAATCTTTTTTAAACTCATCAATAAATTTTTTCAAATAATCATTTTGTTGTTCTATAGTTGATGTACTTGATTTTACTAATGTTCCTAAATATAAAATTTTATTTTGTATTTTATCTTTTTTGTCAGTAAATTCTTTTTGTTTCTCTTTATTAGTTTGCCAATAATACAATAATATAGCTGCTCCTGCTCCTATAAGAGAGCCTAATACTTCAGGCAGTAGGTTTGATAAAAAGTCGGCACCTTCGCCATAAAAATCTCCAAATTGAAATATTATATTCATAATTATTAATTATTTTTTTTAGTTACTCAACCACCTTATTTAAAAAATATAGCATAAGTTTATTTTTTTCTTCGAGTTCTATGTCGTTCTTCCAATATGCTTTCTCTATATCCATAATTAAATTAGAAAAAGGTAAGGTGTTTTCAACACCAACACATTCCAAAAACAAAAATATTTCTACCATATCATTTGCGTCAAGATATTTAAATAATATTTCTGCTAACTTGTTAAAGTCTACTTTGCCTATAAATTCTTGATATTTTTGGTACTCGCTGATTATATTTCTATCTGTTCCACCATTTTGAATATGCGAAATTATTGTTATATAATCAGAGTAAGTTTTATCAGGATGTTTGCTTTCTATCTGGAAATTTTCAATCTCATTAAAAAAGTGTTTATATGTGCCTTGTATTGTTTTTGATAATAAGTATCTACTTTTACTATATGTATCTACTGCTGTTTTCTCAATAGCCTCTTCAAAGGTTTTATGTTTTTTTTTCTTAAAACTATCCTCATATATTACTTTCGATATGCCATAAATGTTGCCCAATATCGTAAATACGATACCAATAGCCAATACTCCCCCTATAAAAATAAAGAAAAACTCCATAAGCTGTTAATTTATTATTAATTTTGAATTAAGTGTATGAATAAATAAAGAAATTTGTGTATCGCATTTGGTTCGCCTTAATTTCCGACAACGATGACATGAGCGCAGGCGGGGTGGCGGTTTGGCTTTGTGCGCTGATTCACCCCGCTTGACGCTCATGAACCTGTTATTCGCCTTTTTTTATTTTTTTA